>SCVR01000232.1 GCA_004296805.1 Dehalococcoidia bacterium | reverse complement strand
ACGGTCACGCCTCGCGAGCGGGTAACGTAGCCGACGATCGAGTCGCCGGGCAGCGGGCGGCAGCACCGTGCCATCTGTACGTGGAGGCCCGAGGTCCCAAGCACCCGGATGCCGGAGGAGCCGGGCTGCGCCGCGGCCGCGGTCGACGGCGAGGGCTTCGAGGGTTGCTGCTGCGGCGTCAGTTCAACCAACCGGTTCATCAGCTTCTGCAGCGACAGGTCGCCGGAGCCGATGGCTGCGTGGAGGTCGGTCATCCCTTCGAAGCCGAGTTGCCTGGGGAGGTCGTTCGGGATCTTGGAAATGTCGAGCCGCTTGATCTCGCGCTCGAGCATCTCCCGGCCGCGTTCGATGTTGTCCTCGCGGTGCTCGCGGCGGAACCACTGGCGCACCTTCTGGCGTGAGTGCGAAGAACCGAGGTAGCCGAGCGACGGGATCAGCCAGTCCCGCGACGGCCCTCGCGACGCCCTCGACCGGACGATCTCGACGACGTCGCCGTTTTGAAGGTGGGTCTGCAGCGGGACGAGCTTCCCGTTGACCTTCGCACCGACGCAGTTGTGCCCGAGGTCGGTGTGGATCCGATACGCGAAGTCGATAGGCGTCGAACCCGCTGGGAGGACTCGGACATCGCCCTTCGGTGTGTGTACGAAGACCTGATCGCGGAAGACATCGGTCTTGATCGACTCCAGGAAGTCGTCGGTGCCCGAAGCCTCCTGCTGCCACTCGAGCAGGTGGCGCAGCCAGGCCATGCGCTCCTCGTACTGGCGGTCGCGGCCGGTGCCCTGTTCCTTGTACTGCCAGTGCGCGGCGACACCGTACTCGGCGACCTGATGCATCTCGTTGGTGCGGATCTGCACCTCGAAGGTGCGCATCCCCGGCCCCAGCACCGAGGTGTGGAGCGACTGGTACAGCGACTCCTTCGGGTTCGCGATGTAGTCGTCGAAGGTGCCAGGAATTGGCTTCCAGTGCTGGTGGACGATCCCGAGGGCGTTGTAGCAGTCGCCCACGGTCTTCACGAACACTCGGACGGCCAGCAGGTCGCGGATCTGGTCGAAGGAGCGGCCGAGGGCGGCGTACCGCTTCATCTTGTCCTGGATCGAATAGAGGTGCTTCACACGGCCAGTGACCTCGGCCTCGATCCCCTCGGCCGCGAGCATGTCGTGGAGTTCGGAGGTGATCTCTGCGACGTAGCGCTCGCGCTCGGAGCGCTTCGAGGTGACCGCATTCGCCACGCGGCGGTAGCCCTCCGGGTCCAGCCAGCGGAAGGCGAGGTCCTCGAGCTCCCACTTGAACTGCCACACGCCGAGCCGTGAGGCGAGCGGCGCGTAGATGTCCATCGTCTCGCGCGCGAGCGCCTGCTGGCGGTTCGGGGAGAGGTGTTCCAGTGTCCGCATGTTGTGGAGGCGGTCGGCCAGCTTCACGATGACGACGCGGACGTCCTCCGCCATCGCGAGAAACATCTTGCGGAGGGTCTCGGTGTCCTGCTCCTGTACGTCGAGCGGGCGGTCCGGCAGCTGGTCGATCTTGGTCGCGCCCTCAACGAGGGTGGCCGCGTCCGGGCCGAATCTGCGGCGAATGTCCTCGGCCGTGACCCCGCAGTCCTCGATGGTGTCGTGGAGGAGGGCGGCGATGACCGAAGGGGGATCCATGTGGAGGTCGGCGACAAGCCGGGCGACGGCGATGGGGTGGGTGACGTACGGCTCGCCGGACTTGCGCTCCTGGCCCTCGTGGCACTGGATCGCGAATTCGAGGGCCTTTTGGACGGCTTCGACGCGGTCAGGCGGCAGGTAGGAGGCACACTCCTCCAGCAGTTCACGAGCGCCGGCCGGCTGGGTCGTTGTGACCACCATCTTGGACAAAGTATAGGCCTGAGCCGGCTTCAGGCCGTCGAGTTAATCGCCAGCGGCCTCGTTGCCCGCGGATCGAGGCGCCCGTAGCATCCCCCCATGGCCGACGACCTGCGCGCCCCCCGTGGAATGCATGACCTGCTGCCGGAGGACGCCGCCCTCTGGGCGCACATCCGCGGAACAGCGGAGGCCGTCGCCCACCGTTTCGGCTACCGCCCTATCACTACGCCGATCGTCGAGGACGCCAAGGTCTTCCTCCGGACGGCGGGCGAGGAGTCGGACATCGTCCAGAAAGAGGTCTACCTCTTTGAGGACCGCGGGAACGATCGGCTGGCCCTCCGGCCGGAGGGCACCGCCGGGGTCTGCCGCGCCTACCTGGAGCACGGCATGGGGTCGTGGCCGCAGCCGGTGCGCCTCTACTACTTCGGGCCGTTCTTCCGCTACGACCGCCCGCAGGCGGGGCGTTACCGCCAGCTGTGGCAGTTCGGTGCCGAGGCGATTGGGAGCGACTCGCCCGCCCTCGATGCGGAACTGATCGACCTGCAAGCGACCATCTACCGCGAGGTCGGTCTGACGAACATCGTGGCGCGCATCAACAGCATCGGCACCGCCGCCACGCGCGCGCGGTACGTCGAGGAGCTCCGGGCGCACTTCGCCCCCCACGTCACGACGCTCTCGCGCGACTCCCAGCGCCGCTACGAGACGAACATCCTGCGCGTCCTCGACTCGAAGGAGGACGCCGGACATCCCGCTGTCGCGGGCGCTCCGAGCATTCTCGACTTCCTAGACGATTCTGACCGCGAGCATTTCGAGGCGGTGAAGGCTCACCTCGATGCCCTCGGCATCGGCTACGAGGTCGACCCGCGCATCGTCCGGGGCCTCGACTACTACTCCCGCACGGTGTGGGAGTTCGAGCCGCGCGACGTCGAGGGCTCCCAGGGCGCCGTGGGCGCGGGTGGGCGCTACGACGGGCTCATCGAGATCCTCGGCGGCCCGCACACTCCGGCAGTCGGCTTCGGCGCCGGCGTCGACCGGATCGCGTTGAACATGAAGGCGCAGGAAGTGCTCCCGCCCGCGGCCACCGTCGATGTTGTCACGATCCCGCTCGGCGATGCCGGCGCCGCCGCTGCGATCGGTGCTGCGTCGCTGCTGCGCGCGGCCGGGATCTCCGTGCTCGCTGGCGTGCCGGGGCGCTCGATGAAGGCAGCGATGCGCGGCGCCGACGCGTCCGGAGCAGCCATCGCGGTCATCATCGGAGACCGTGAGACGGCCGAGGGCGTCGCGACCGTGAAGGCGCTACGCGGGGACGCCGAGCAAGTCACCGTGCCCCTGACCGGACTGACGGAGGCGGTCCACGGGCTGCTCCGATAACCGCCGACCGTATCCCGGGCCGCTGATATCCTCGACCTATGTTCGAACGACTGGCTGAGATTGCCGCGCGCTACGACGAGTTGACGCGCCTGATGTCCGACCCGGAGGTCCAGACGGACCACCGGCGCATTCAGGCGCTCGCCCAGGAGCGCACCACCCTCGAAGTCATCGTCGAGATCTACCACCGCTACCTGCAGGCTCAGAAGGACCTAGAGGGCGCCAAGGCCCTCCAGTCCGAGTCTGATGAGGAGATGCGCGAACTCGGGCGCGAGGAGGCGGAGCGCCTGACGGCGCTCCTCGCGGACCTTGAGAACGAACTGAAGATGGCGCTGCTCCCGAAGGACCCGGCGGACGAGAAGGACGTGATCATCGAGATCCGCGCCGGCACCGGCGGCGACGAGGCCGGGCTGTTCGCCTCGGACCTCTTCCGCATGTACCAGCGGTACGCCGAGCGCCGGAACTGGAAGACCGAGGTACTCAACACCTCGATCAACGAGGCGGGCGGTTACCGCGAAATCGTGTTCGAAGTCCACGGCCGAGGCGCCTACAGCCGGATGAAGTACGAGTCCGGCGTCCACCGCGTCCAGCGCGTCCCGCAGACCGAGACCCAGGGCCGCATCCACACCTCGACCGCGACGGTCGCCGTCATGCCCGAGGTCGACGAGGTGGATGTGGAGATCAACTGGGACGACGTCCGCATCGACATCTACCACTCGGGAGGCGCGGGCGGCCAGAACGTGAACAAGGTGGCGACGGCCGTGCGGTACACACACAACCCCACAGGCATCGTGGTCACCTGCCAGGACGAGCGCTCGCAGACGAAGAACCGCGAGAAGGCCGCGGCCATCCTCCGCGCCCGCCTCTACGAACTCGAGCGCTCGAAGCAGGCGGCCGAGCAGGCCTCGCTGCGCAAGGCGCAGGTGGGCAGTGGCGACCGGGCGGAGAAGGTGCGCACCTACAACTTCCCGCAGGACCGCATCACCGACCACCGCGTCGGCCTCACCGTCCACAGCATGCCGCGCATCCTCGATGGTGAAATCGACGCACTGATCGACGCCGTCGCCGCCGAGGAGCAGGCCCGCCTGCTGGCCACTGTCGGCGCGTGACCGCCTCGCCCGAGGGGCCGCGTCTCGTCCGCGACCTGCTGCATACCGCCGCCCAGCGCCTTCAGAGCGTCCACGCCGCTGACGGCATCGACGACGCCCGTCTGCAGGTCGAACTCCTCTACGGCCTCGCTACAGGCCTCGATCGCGTCCACGTGATCGCAGCGGGAGGCGACACCGCGCCACCGAACGCCGTTGAGGCCTTCGACGCGTTGCTCCAGCGCCGTCTCCAGCACGAGCCGCTCGCCTACATCCTCGGGAAGCGCGAGTTCTTCGGCCTGACATTCGATGTCGGCCCCGGCTGCCTCGTCCCCCGCCCCGAGACCGAGACGCTGGTGGAAGCCGCGCTTGAGGCGATCAAGGCTCACCCGAGCGCGCGCCGCCTCGTGCGCGTCGCCGACATCGGCACTGGCTCGGGCGCAATCGCTCTCTCGGTCGCCCAGCACGCCCCCAACGCGAAGGTATTCGCCGTGGACGTGTCGACCGAGGCGCTCCAGTGGGCGGGCAAAAACATGCGCCGCTTCGGGCTGCAGGATCGCGTGGTGCTGCTCGCTGGCGACCTCGCAGAACCGCTCTCCGACCCGATCGACGTGCTCCTTGCCAACCTGCCTTATGTCTCGACCGACGAGTTCGAGGCCCTACCCGAGCAGATCCGGGAGCGGGAACCTCGCATCGCCGTCGAAGGCGGATCTGAGGAGATCGGAAGAGC
>SCVR01000231.1 GCA_004296805.1 Dehalococcoidia bacterium | reverse complement strand
TGATGATCGGCGGCTTCGGTGCGAGCAGGCGAGGGCTGAACGCGGGCTTGCCGTCCGGGTACTGCGTCATGATGTCGAACGGGCTCGCACCTTCCGAAATGAAGATCGCGACCGCCCTCGTGGCCACGATGACGCTGCCGCCGCCCACCGCGACGAGCAGGTCGGCCCCGGCCTCGACCGCCGCCGCCTTCGCTGCGCTCACCGAGGCGTACGTCGAGTCCTTTTCGATCCCGTCGAACACACCCGCATACCGCACCCCCAGCGCCTCCGCGATCCGCGACACCACCGTGGTCCGCCGTGTCACCGAGGGCGAGCACACCACGAACGCGCGGTGCGCTCCCGCACGGGCCACCTCGCTGGCCAGGTGCTGCTCGATTACCTCGTCGCCGCTGTACAGCCGCCATGCCATTGAGGATGCCCGGAACGCTTCGGCTGCCATCGTGAAGTCACTCCTGTCTGGTCACCGGGATGCTAGCGGCGCGGAGGTCTGATAGGTTGCGCGCCAACGTTCCCCCTTTGGTAGGAAGAAGGCTCCATGCTCCGTAGCGCTCGCTGGTTGGTGCCGCCCGTTGTGCTTGCGGCCGTCATCTCGTTCCTGTCGCCCGGCGCCGCGACCGCGCAGACCCTGACGGCCTGCCCGACCGGTGTCACGATGACCATCGCCGCGCCCACGGCCGCCGCACCCACGACCGTCAACGTCACGGTGACTCCGCCGCAGAACATCAAGGCGGCCACTGCGGGCGACACCACTTCTTTCCACCTCCACTACTTCATCGATACCCCGGCCACCGCTGCCGGTGCCGTGATCCCGAGCGGCGACGCGAAGATCATCCACAGTGGCACGACGACCCAGGACCTCGGCACGCTCGCCGCGGGCTCACACACGGTCATCGCCGTCCTCGGCCAGCTGAACCACACGGCGTGTGACGCCCGTGCCACCGTCACGTTCACCACGGCTGCTGCGACGACATCCGCCCCCGCGGCCGCACCGGCGAAGACCGGCAACGCTGGCCTCGCCGAGGACGGCAGCACATCGTTGTTGCTGGTCGGATCGCTGGTTGGTGTGGCATTCGTCCTCACGGCCGGCGCGCGCAAGGCGTCTCGCCGCCGGTCGTAACCGGCAACCGAGCCCGAATCCGGAGGCTCCGTCGCAAGACGGGGCCTCCGTTGTCTCTGAGGAGTCGAGCATGACCGCCGCGAAGCCCCTGACAGCCCTCCTCGTCCTCTGGGATCTCTCCGAGGGCAGTAAGGCGACCTTCGAGGAACTGCGTGAGTACCTGCGGGAGCGCTCGATCCCCCGGTTCGAGGCCCTCGAGGGCCTGCGCCAGAAGACGTGGATATCCAGCCCGACGTCAGGCAAGTGGGGCGCGCTCTACCTCTTCGACGAGCGGCATCAGGCGCAGACAGTCATCGACCACCTGACGGAGAGCCCGGTGGTCGCGATGACAGGCAAGCACCCCACCGCGGATCTGTTCGACCTCGAAGCCGTCGTCGAGGGCCAGCACTCAGGGGTCGACCTGCTGGCGGCAGGTCTGGCCCGTGGCTAGATGATCGCGATCAGTTCCAACTCGAAGATGAGGTCGGCGTTGGGCGGGATCGGGCCCGTGCCGCGGGGGCCGTAGCCGATGGCGGACGGGATGAAGATGGTGCGCTTGCCGCCCACCTTCATCGTCGACAGCCCTTCGGAGAAACCCTTGATGACCCCGTTCATCGGGAAGGTCGCCGGCGCGCCGCGGTCGACGGAACTGTCGAACTTCCGGTCGTTCGAGGCCAGTTTGCCGGTGTAGTGGACGGTCACCTGCTGGTCCATCCGAGGCGACTCGCCCGTCCCAACCACGTGGTCGACGTACTTCAGGCCGCTCTCGGTGACAGTGGCGTTCTCGAACATGGGAATCCTCTCAGTGCGTTGCGACCAGTTGACGCCATCGAGGGCGCCCGTGGCAACTGAGGTTCTCCTCAGCGCCTCCGCACGAACTCGACCACGGCTTGCGCCGCGGTCTGCATGTGTTGTTCATGCGTGAAGCCTGAGGACTTCCGAGGCTTCAGCGAATGGTCTCCGTCCGGCATCCACAGCAGCCGGATCCGCTTCGACAGGGCGTACCCTTCGACCTCCTCACGGGTCCCGAACGGGTCGCGCTCGCCCTGCACGAAGAGCGAGGGCGTCCGCAGCGTTTCGAGGTGAGCTGTGCGGAGGTTCTCCGGTTGGCCGGTCGGGTGGAACGGGTACCCAAGGCACACGAGCCCTCGCACCTTCGCCTCATCCGCGACCATCGAGGCGAACCGTCCGCCCATCGACTTGCCGCCGACGACGACCTGACTCCCGCCGCCCAGTGCCTCGATCACCTCGAGCCACGTGCGCCGCAGTACTGGTTCGCGGTCGGGCGGTCGACGTGAGCCGGTGCGCCGCGCCGCCATGTAAGGGAACTCGAACCGCACCACCCGCACGCCCTCGGCGGCCACAAGCGCGGCGAAGTCGCGCATGAACGGGCTGTCCATCCCAGCACCCGCACCGTGCGCCAGCACGAGGATGGGGCGAGCGCCCTCCGGCCCGCCGGTGAGCAGGTTCACGCCGCGCGCCACTCGATGACGCGAGAGAGCAGCCCGCGCGATCGCACGGCGAGCGCGTACCCCGCGTCA
>SCVR01000230.1 GCA_004296805.1 Dehalococcoidia bacterium | reverse complement strand
TGCACGTGTCGACGCCGCGATGGCGCAGGTGACGATCGACCTCGGGAAGTAGCGGGGCGAGGGTGGCCTCGCAGACCTACTGCACGGTTCCGTCGCGACGGTCCTGGATCAGGGCGATCTCGACCATGCCCATCTCATCCCGGCAGTTCACGAGCGACTGGATGCACGCGTCGGGCGTGGCCCAGCCTGACTCGCGGATCAGTTGCGCGAGGCCTTCGCCACTTTCAGCGACGGCGGGGAGTTTCTTCGTGAATTCCTTCTTGAGGCCGGTCCACAACTCCTCGGGGTGGTCGAGGGCGAAGCGGGCGTAGAGCATCGCCCCGAAGGCGTGGTCGGGCGCCGCCGGGTCTTCCCAATCTTTCGTCGCGCCGCGCAGGATGTCCTTCAGTCCCTGATGGCGCTGCTTGATCTCCCACTGCATATCGAGGCCCAAAGGCGCGAGTTGCGTCTCCGCCTCGGGCGCCATGATCAGTTCGCGCAGCGCGTGTCGGAGCGTGGGGCCGCCCTCGAAGTCAGTTTCGCCCGGGATCACGTCGGGATAGCGGTCGAGAGTCTGCCGCACATGCTGCAGCGCAACACCGAGGGCGTGGGCCAGGGCGTGAGTGGGGATGCCGGTGTGGAGCGAGATGATGACGACGCCGGTGTCGTCCCACTCGACGTCGGAGAGGGCGCCGCCCTGGAACGGCTCGATGGAGATGCCGCAGTCAGCCTCGGCCTTCAGTCGCGCCACGATCTCGTCGTACAGCGGCGTGATCGCGTCGCCGATCTCTTTGCCGATAGCCTTCATCCCCGCCCCCTCTGAAGCCCGAGTGCCTCCTTGGGGGAGGCCGATGCGTTGTCCGGGCCCATCGAGCCTACTCGAAGAGCGGCTGACAGGTCAGGCAATAGTTCGTCTCTGACCCGGAGCGCACCTGGCCGCGGATCTCGGACCCGCACTTCGGGCAGGGTTGGCCGGCGCGACGGTGCACCTTCAGGTGTTGCCGCCACTCTTCCTTCTTGCCCAGGCCCTCGCCCTGCACGGTTGCGTCCACGATGGCGATCGACTCCTCGAGCATGGAGCGCATGGCCGCGTAGAGGCGGCGGAGGTCGGCCTCGTCCATCGTGGCGCGGCGGCGGTGCGGGTGCAGGCCGGCAGCCCACAGGATCTCGTCCGAATAGGCGTTGCCGATGCCGGCCACAAACTCCTGATTCGTCAGGGTGGCCTTGATCTGCCCTCGACGGGGCTTGAGGCGGGCGAGGAACTCCTCCTCGCTGATCGCGAGGGCGTCCGGGCCGAGCGTCGCCATCTGGGGCACCTGTTCGAGCCCGTCCTTCGGGACGAGGTACCAGCGTCCCATCCGGCGCATATCCGAGTAGCGCACCTCGTGGCCGTCGTCGAAGCGCATGACCACCCCGAGCATGCCCGGCTTCTTCGTGCCTTTCTCGACCCAGTGGAACCGTCCGGTGAGCATCGGGTTCACCACGAGCAGGCGGCCGTCGTCGACGAACCAGATGAGGAACTTGCCGAGGCGGTGGATCTCGCCGAAGCCGTGCCCCGCCAGCGTGGCGAACTCCTCCGCGCCGGTCCGGACGAGCCACGGCAGCGGCGTTTCAGTCTCGGCGACCCTGAGCCCCGCGAGGCGCGGCATCAGGTAATGGCGGACGGCTTCGAGGTCGGGGATCTCCGGCATCGCGCGCCTCGGTCAGTCCCCCGCGGCCCAACGCGGGTACGAGCCCAGGACGACGAGCCAGTGTGTGATCGCCTGCACCTCCGCCAGCGCTTCCGCGAGGTCGGGGTCGGTGCGGTGCCCCTGGATGTCGACCCAGAAGATGTAGGTGCCGAGCTGCCGTCGCGTCGGTCGGGACTCGATGCGTGTCAGGTTGATGCCACGCGATGCGAATCGGTGCAGCACCTCGACGAGTGACCCCGGTCGGTCGTGTGCGGTCGTGAATGCGAGAGACGTCTTGTCGTCTCCCGTCGGCGCGTGGTCCTCGCGTGCGAGCACGACGAACCGTGTGGCGTTGCCGGGCTCGTCGCCGATGTCGCGGGCGTAGATGTGCGCCCCATAGATCGACGCGGCACGCTCGCCGCCGATCGCGAGGGTGCCCGGCTGGGCCAACGACGCCTCGATCGCCGCAGTCGTCGACAGTGCCGCGACGGGTTTCGCGTTCGGTGCGAGCTGGGCGAGGTGCTGGCGGCACTGGCCCAGTGCGTTGGGGTGGGAGTAGACGGTGGACGCGCTCGCGAGATCCAGTCCGGGTGCGCCGACGAGCATGTGCTGGATCGGGAGGACGACTTCGCCGCAGACATGCATGCCGGTAGCGGGGTCCAGCAAGAGGTCGGTGGTCTCGATGGAGACGGAGCCCTCGATGGAGTTCTCCATGGCGCAGACGGCGGCATCCGCGGAACCGTCGCGTACCGCCGCGACCGCGCTGGCGACCGTGGGGTGCGGGGTGAGTTCGGCGGCGGCGTCGAAGAGGAGCGCCGCCGCCTCGGTATAGGTACCGCGAGGACCGAGGTATGAGAGTCGCATCCGCGCAGTCTAGTGGAGGGCGCGCGGTGGCGGGCTACATCCCGTCGCCAACGGTCACCATCGCACGCACCTGCTGCTCAGCCTCGTGCGGGATGACCGCGATCAACTCGTCGCCTGGCGCGAGGACCGTGTCGCCGTCAGGGACGCGGGCACCGTTCGGTCCGACCACAACGGCAATGAGGACGCCCGTGGGGAACTTCAGGTCCCGGAGCGAGTGTCCTGCCACCGCCGCGCCGTCTTGCACGCGCATGTCCACCACTTTGAGTCCAGCGCTCTGGAGCGCCATCAGCGGTACGAGGGTGTGCTGCGGCAGGCTCGTCTCGATCTGCGCCATCACGGCACCGGCGGCCGAGACGGTGGAGGTGATGCCGAGTTTGAGGAACAGCGCCTCGTTGCGGGGGTCGTTCACGCGGGCGACCGTGCGGGCCACGCCGAACCAGTGCTTCGCGACCTGGCAGGCGACGAGGTTAGCGCCATCGTCGGCGGTCACCGCGATCACCATATCGGCGCGCCGCGCTCCCACCTTCTCGAGGAAGGCGATCTCGCTGCCGTCGCCGTGCACCACCATCTCGCCCAGTTCGTCACGCAGCTGCGTGGCGCGGCTCGCCGAGAGTTCGACGATGGTGACTTCCGTGTCAGCGACCTGCTGGAGTTCGATGGCGAGGCCGTACCCGACGATGCCGCCGCCGACGACGATGATGTACATCGTTACTGCCCCCCGGCCGCGGTGACCAGCGCCTCGTGCGCCAGGTTGATACCGAACTTCGTCGGGCTGAAGGTCTTCAGGCCGAGACGGGCGAAGAGTTCAGAGCGCAGCGGGTCGCGCACACGAGTCACCACGGTCTTCACGCCGTAGACCTCCTTCGCCTTCTCGGAGGCGAGGATGTTCCTGTTATCGCCGGAGGCGAGCGCGATGAAGCAGTCCGCCTGCTCGATCCCGGCATCGATCAGCGTGCGGTCGTCCGTACCAGAACCGACGAGGCGCTTGCCCGAGAATTCCGGCAGGAGCCGCTGGAAGGCGAAGGCGTTGGTGTCGAGGATGGTGACCTCGTGCCCTTCATGTGTCAGTTGTTCGGCCAGGCCAGCGCCCACGCGCCCGCAGCCCATGATCACGACTCGCATCGATCTCCTCCGCTCTCGCCCTCAGCGAGCGCTGGCTACCGCACCTCGGGCGAGGGGTAGCGCACCAACCACACCAGGACCGGCGCGTGCTCCAGCACGTACTGCGGCACCCGTCCGAGTTCGAATTTCCCGAGGGGGCGCTTGTACTCCACGCCCAGCACGATGACATCGGCGCCGCGTTCGACGGCTTCGTCCACCACGGCGTGCCCAGCCTGACGGGCCTGGACCAGGTCTCCCTGCACGTTCACGCCGTACTCGGCGGAGATCTGCTCGGCCCGCTGCAGGATGCGTTCGCCCTCGCGCACGGCGGCGGAAAGGTCGGCGTCCAGGGCGAGCGCGCGCGGCACTTCGATCACGTGGACGAGGTGGAGGTGTGACCGGTGCTTCTTCGCGAGGTCAGCGGCGACCGCCAGCGCGCGATAGCCGGCCTCGGTCCCGTCAACGGCGACGAGGTAGGTGTGGAGCGCGTCCAGAGCGTCTTTCGCCATCGGTTACCTCGTACGCCCGCTCATCGCGGCTCGGAGCCGTCGCGGGCCAGCTGGTATCGCACGGCGGCGAGCGCCAGCAGCACCACACCAAGCAGCGTGAGCCATGAGACCGGGCGATCGGTGGCGACAGCCCGCCCGAGTGCGGCCGCGCCTCCCATCGCTGAGACCAATGCTCCGATGAGTCCGCGCCGCATCTGCCCTCCGGCCCCAAAGTGGGGCACGGGATCGGACGCTACGCCCGCCCCGATCGAGCGTCAACGAACGCCGGACCGGCTCCTGACGCCTCGGTGGCGCGGCAGTCGGGGCGTGGATTCGGCCTGAAAGATTTCCGCAACACCCGGACGGGAAAGCGCCGCACTAATGCAGCTGCTCGATCCAGGCGTCGACGCGGCCACCGTCGATGTCGAGGAAGGCGACCGTGCCCAGTTGGGTCTGGAGGTTGCGGGGGTAGAGAGGTGACCCGGAGTTGACGATCAGCGTGCCCTCCCAGGTCTTCACGATCGGCACGTGCGTGTCCCCGCCGACCACCACGTGACAAGGGCCACCGAAGTGCCGCTCCATCCGCTCCTGCACGTTCGCGGAGCCCAGGATCGGCCGGTCGGGGAAGTCATGCGTCATGCCGACCCGCAGGCCATCGATGTTCAGCAACTGGTTGTAGGCGAGGCGCGGGTCATCCGGTGCGATCTGGCGCCCTGAGGAGCCGTCATCACCGTTGCCGCAGGCTGCGAGGACGGGGACGCCACAGCGCTGCTCCAACCAGTTCAGGACGACCACATCGTGCATGTCGCCGCCGTGGAGGATGAGGTCGACCCCCTGGAGCGCGGCGTAGACCTCCTCGAAGATCTCGCGGCGCGCCTCGGGCACATGGGTGTCCGACACCAGCCCGATGAGCATCGGGCCGGAGAACTGGTGTTCGCTGAGCCACTTCCGAGGGGGGAGTTCCGGCATTGGCGGAGGGTACCTCAGGGGTGGCTGGGGCGCCCCCGGACAGGGTCAGGTGGAGGAGTCCTCAGCAGCGCCGAGGGGTACAATGACAGTTCTATTCACCTGCACGGGGAGCACCATGGCAACGAACGGCACCAAGAACGGGTCCACCCGACCGGCACGGGGGGCTGCGCCCCGCGTCACTTCCACGGCTACCAAGCCGGCCGCGAAGGCTGCGACGAAGGTCGCGCCGCGCGCCACCGTGAAGGCCGCAGCGAAGCCGGCCCCGAAGGCCGCCGTCAGGCCGGCCCCCCGTGTGACGTCGAAGCCGTCCGCCAACGGGCGCTCGAACGGCGCGCACGCCAGCGGTGCGAAGGGCAGCGTCCGAGGGACGACGGCCACGTGGACCGTGAAGGCGGGCCTCGCCCAGATGCTCAAGGGCGGCGTGATCATGGACGTGGTCACGGCCGAGCAGGCTGAGATTGCGCAGGAGGCCGGAGCCGTCGCCGTCATGGCCCTTGAGCGCGTGCCGGCTGACATCCGTGCCGCCGGCGGCGTAGCGCGCATGAGCCACGTCAAGAAGATCAAGGAGATCCAGGCGGCGGTCTCGATCCCCGTCATGGCGAAGGCCCGCATCGGCCACTTCGTCGAGGCGCAGATCCTCGAAGCCCTCGGCGTCGACTACATCGACGAGTCCGAGGTGTTGACGCCCGCCGATGACGTCTACCACATCGACAAGAACGCATTCGCCGTGCCGTACGTTTGCGGCTGCCGCAACCTGGGCGAGGCGCTCCGTCGCATCTCCGAGGGCGCGGCGATGATCCGCACCAAGGGCGAGGCGGGCACGGGCGACATCGTCGAGGCCGTCCGTCACATGCGCTCGCTGTGGTCGGAGATCCGCCGCGTGCAGGGCATGCGCGATGACGAACTGTGGACGACGGCAAAGGACCTGCAGGTCTCGATTGACCTCCTGCGCGAGGTGAAGCGCCTCGGCAAGCTGCCGGTGGTGAACTTCTCCGCGGGCGGCGTGGCCACTCCGGCCGACGCTGCGCTCATGATGCAGCTCGGCGCCGAGGGTGTCTTCGTCGGCTCCGGCATCTTCAAGTCCGCGGAGGACGTCACCGACAAGAAGCGCAAGCTAGACCAGCAGCGGCGGATGGCCACCGCGATCGTCAAGGCCGTGACGCATTTCAACGACCCGAAGATGCTCGCCGCCGTATCCGAGGAGATCCCCGAAGAGGCGATGCGCGGCCGCTCGACCGCCACCATGCCCCGCGAGGAACTCCTGGCCCACCGCGGGAGTTAGCCAGTCCGCATGCCGCGCGCATCGCGCACCGCCGTCGCTGCCACGCCCGCACACGCGGACGTGCGGATCGGTGTGCTGGCCCTCCAGGGCGACTTCGCCGAACACCTCGTCGCGCTGCAGGTCCTCGGCGTCGAAGCTGTCGAGGTGCGCACGCTCGAGCAACTGCGCGGCGTGGACGGGCTGATCATCCCCGGCGGCGAAAGTACGACGATCGCGCGACTGCTGATCGCCTTCGACCTCCTCGAACCGCTGCGCGACCTGATCTCGAAGGGCCTGCCTGTGTGGGGCACCTGCGCCGGCGCGATCCTCCTCGCGAAACACGTCCCCAACCTCGACCGGCCGCCGCTCGCCGTGATGGACATCACCGTCGAGCGCAACGCCTTCGGCCGTCAGGTCGACTCGTTCGAGGCCGACCTCGACATCGCGGGGATCGAGGGCGAGCCGGTCCGCGCCGTGTTCATCCGAGCGCCGATCATCCGCCGCGCCGGCCGGGGCGTGCAGGTACTCGCGGCGCTCGAGGACGGCACCATCGTCGCCGCGCGCGAGGGACGGTTGCTGGCCACCTCCTTCCATCCCGAACTGACTGACGACCGCCGCATGCACGGCTTGTTCGTCCAGATGGTCGCGGACGCCACGGCTAGGGCACGCCGGGGGGCGCGGCAATGAGTGCCCGTGCGCCGCGCCCGACCGACCTGGTCGCGCTGGTGACCTTCGACGGCGAGGTGCGCGAGAACCAGGCGGTGACCCGCGACCGCCTCGGCAAGGCGCCGGGCACGCCGCGGCCGTTGTCGGCTGCCGTCGAGCAGTGGCTGCACCTCGGGCGGCAGACGTGGGTAAGCGTCCGGGGGCGCTCGATCGTCGGGATTGCGACGGCCCGGGATCTGGGCACACCAACGGCGTGGGAACTCGATACGCTGATCGATGCAGGGGATGACCCTGCGGTCATCGCGGACCTGCTCCGTCAGGCGGCCCAATCCGCCGCCCGCGCGAAGGTGACCCACGTGCTGCTGCGGACGCCTTCGGACGCTCCGGCGGCCCGGCAGGCGCCGAGGGCGGGGTTCGCGAAGGCGCTGGACGAGCGGCTGTGGGGAGGACACCTGCAGATCGAAGCAACCGCCGAGGGCGTGCGTGACTGGCGTGAGGGCGACGACCTCGCCTGCTTCCAGCTGTACAGCCGCGCGCTGCCCGTGACGGCCCGTGCCGTCCTCGCGATGACGCGCGAGGAGTCCGTCGCGGTGGCCGAGCGTCGCTGGTATGACCGCGGGCGCTCCTTCGTCGTGGAACGTGAGGGGCGTGTGGCAGGCCTCGCGCGGATCGCGCGCACGGGCGGCCAGTTCTCGTTGATGGTGGAGCCGGGCCAGGCCGAGGTGGCGCACGCGCTGCTGGGTGCGGTGGCTGACCGGCTCGGCAAGACGACCGTGCAACGTGCGCTGGTGCCGATGTGTGCCGCGGACGAGGAGCGCGCGCTGAGCGCCGCAGGCCTTGAGCCGGGGAATGAGTTCACGCTGTTCTGCCACCGGACGGCCCGTCCGGTGCTGGACGAGGCGCATGCCGCAGTCCGGGCCGTCGCGCCCGGCCGGCTCGTGGGGTAGTCGAGGAAGGTGGACGAGCGCATGCAGGACCGCCGGCCGCGTGACGACGACGCGATCTTCGAAGCCCTCGAACGGGACGCTGCCCGCGAAGCGCGCGAGGCCGACGACGACCTCGATGAGCTCGACGACGAGGACATGGAAGACCTGCTGGACGACGAAGACTTCGCGTTCGACAGCGACGATGACGGCGAAGGCACGCCGCCGAACCGGATCACGCACGTCGAGCCCGCATGGGCGGTCGCCCCGCGCGAGATGACCGAGGAAGAGCGCGCCGAGATCGAACTGCTCGTCGGCATCATGCCGCGCCGCGTCGCCGAGGCTGTCCGCGCCAAGGGCTTCGACGGCCTGATCGAGGTCGTGCTGGACCTCGGCCGGCCGCCGACCGCGCGCTACCAGCGCGAGGAAGCGCCCCTCGATGAGTCCGAGGTCACTGACCTGGAGATCGGTCAGGTGGTGGCGCAGGTCTCGGAATTCGGCGAGGACAACCGGGCCGGCATCCCGCGCACGCTGCACCGCATCTCCGCCATCCGCAACCGCAAGGGCCACATCGTCGGCCTCACCTGCCGTGTCGGCCGCTCGGTGTCCGGCTCCGGCCACATCATGCGTGACCTCATCGAGGCGGGACGCAGCGTCCTGCTCCTCGGTCGCCCCGGCGTCGGCAAGACGACGATGCTGCGTGACGTCGCGCGACTGCTCGCGGACGAACTGAGCAAGCGCGTCGTCATCGTGGACACCTCGAACGAGATCGGCGGCGACGGCGACATCCCGCACCGCGGCATCGGCCGGGCGCGCCGGATGCAGGTGCCGAGCCCGCACCGCCAGCACGAGGTGATGATCGAGGCGGTGGAGAACCACACCCCCGAGGTCGTCGTGATTGATGAGATCGGCACCGCCGAGGAAGCTGAGGCCGCACGCACGATCGCGGAGCGCGGCGTGCAACTGATCGGCACGGCCCACGGCACCACGCTCTCCAACCTGATGCAGAACCCGACGCTCTCCGACCTGATCGGTGGCATCGAGTCCGTCACGCTCTCTGACGAGGAAGCGCGGCGCCGTGGGACGCAGAAGACCGTCCTCGAACGGCGCGCCCCACCGACCTTCGATGTCCTCATCGAGATCCAGTCGTTCGACCGCCTCGCGATCCACGACGACGTCGCCGCTACCGTCGACTCGCTGCTGCGCGGCTACGAGGTGGAGGCAGAGGTCCGCGTCATCGGTGACGGCGGCCAGATCGCGACCGTCGAACGCGTCCCGCTGCGAACGACGCCGCAGGAACCGCTCGAGGCCCGTCCGCAGGTCGAGCGACGTCGCACGTTGGCGGCTGCGCCCGGCGGCCCGGAGAAGCGCGTGCTGCCCTTCGGCATCAGCCGCACTCACCTCGAGCGCGCGATCATGGAGACGAGGTCCGCCGCGCGGATCGTCGACTCCGTGCGGGAGGCGGACGCCGTGCTCACGCTGCGTCCGTACTACCGGCGCAGGAGTGGCCCGCTGAAGCAGGCCGAAGAGCGAGGCATCCCGATCTACGTGTTGCGCAACAACACGAGCGAGCAGATGGAGCGCCAACTCCTCGC
>SCVR01000229.1 GCA_004296805.1 Dehalococcoidia bacterium | reverse complement strand
CCGCAGCGCGAGGCCCCAGGCGCGGTTGATGCGCTGCCCGAACGGCGCGTGCACCACCAACTGCATCCCGCCGCCATCATCGAAGAACCGCTCGAAGACGACGTCCGTGTCCGAGGGGACGAGGCCGAGGCCGTCGCGCGTCGCACGGAGGTAGTCGGCCATCTGGTCGGCGCCCGCCTGCGGCAGTGCGCACTCGACCGCGAGCCACGTGCGCAGTGCCTCGGGGTCGCCATCGAGGCGTTCTGCGACATCGCGACGCAGCCGCCCGACCTCCTCGGAGAGTTCGATGGTGCGGCCGGGCGCTTCGCCGAGCCAGAACGGGATGCTGGGGGACGCGCCGTGCGCGTCCGTGACGAAGACCGTGGACTGGCCGACGCGGCTGATCCTCCACGACGTGGAGCCGAGGAGGAAGACGTCGCCGCCCTGTGACTCGATCGCCCAGTCCTCGTTCACGGTGCCGACCTGAATGCCCTCGGGCTCCGCGACCACGCGGTAGTCGCCGAGTTCGGGGATGGTGCCGCCGTTGGTGATGGCGGTAAGGCGTGCGGCTCGCTTCGGGCGGAGCATCCCCTGGATGCGGTCGCGGTGCAGTAGCCCCGGCGTCCGCCCCGCGTGCGTGCCGATGCCGGTGGCGAGCATCTCCACGATCTCGTCGAACGCCTCGCGTGTCAGGTCGGCGTACGGCGTCGCGTGACGCATCAGGTCGAAGAGGGCGTCCTCGCTCCATTCCTCGGCGGCGACCTCCGCGACGATCTGCTGCGCCATCACGTCGAGCGCCATCTGCGGCTGCACAATGCGGTCGAGGCGGCCAGTGCGCACGGCGCGGACGAGGGCGGCGCACTCGATCAGTTCGTCGCGTGACGCGGGGAACAGCCGCCCGTGCGGGCGCAGGCCGAGCGCGTGGCCCGACCGCCCGACGCGCTGGAGGAATGTCGCGATGCTCCTCGGCGACCCCACCTGGCACACGAGGTCGATGCTGCCGATGTCGATGCCGAGTTCGAGCGAGGCGGTCGCGACGAGCGCCTTCAGGTCGCCCGCCTTCAACCGCTGCTCCACCTTCAGCCGGCGCTCCTTCGACATCGATCCGTGGTGCGAGGCCACCGCGTCCTCGCCGAGGCGTTCGACGAGGTTGTGTGCCACGCGTTCGGACATCCGGCGCGTATTCACGAAGATGAGCGTGGTCTGGTGCTGCTGTACGAGTTCGGCGAGCCGGTCGTAGATCTCGCCCCACTGTTCCTTCGGCGCCACGGCCTCGAGGTCCGTCTTCGGCACGTCGATGTGCAGTTCGATGTCGCGCTGGTGCCCGCGGTCGACGATCTCGACGGGCCGCCCCGCTCCCGCGAGGTAGTGCCCCATCGCCTCGATCGGCCGCTGGGTCGCGGAGAGTCCAATGCGCTGCGGGCGCGCGCCGCCCGCCGACGTCACTACATGGTCTAGCCGTTCGAGGCTGAGCGTGAGATGGCTGCCGCGCCGGTCGCGTGCCAGCGCATGGATCTCGTCGACGATGACGGTGTGCACCGCGCGCAACGTCTTGCGCCCTCGCTCGGAAGTGATCAAGAGGTAGAGCGACTCCGGCGTGGTGATGACGATGTGCGGGGGCTTCCGCACCATCGCCTGCCGCTCGGACTGCGGCGTGTCGCCGGAGCGCACCCCCGTGCGCACAGCGTCGAGGTCGAGCCCCATCGCAGCGGCGGCCTCGCGGATCCCCGCGAGCGGCTCGTCCAGGTTGCGCTCGATGTCGTTGCCGAGCGCCTTCAGCGGCGAGACGTAGATGATCCGTGTGCGGTCATCCAGCGTCCCCGCTTCGGCCTCCCGCACCAGCGAGTCCAGACCCACGAGGAACGCCGCCAGCGTCTTGCCGGACCCCGTCGGCGCAGCGAGCAGCACGTCCCGCCGCTCGAAGATGCTCGGCCAGCCCTCGACCTGCGCGTCCGTGGGCGCGCCGAACCGCTCCACGAACCAGCCTCTGACGGCGGGGTGGAAGCGGTCGAGGACCTCGGTGGGCGCAAGGACAGTCATGCCGTCCAGCGTACGCCGAGGGCGGGAGAATTCGGGAGGGGAATTGGCACGGAGACTCGTCATCGTCAGAACGGGCAGGACGCCATGCGCACCGCTACGATGCGGTAGCTATCCGGACCGAACGTATACAACGACGCATCGACGCCTTTCTCGACGAGGTTGAAGCCTCCATGTCGGCGGGTGACTGGTCTGTTGTCGCCGAGATAGCCTCGCCAATGCTCGCTCGATGACCGTCGCGGGCTATAGTCGACCGATGGTAACGGGCCGCCCCCCTGCGATTGAGTTCCGCGATGTGACCAAGCGATTTGGGCGGAACGAAGTACTGCGCCACGTGACCAACCACGTGGCCGACGGCGAAAAAGTGGTGGTCATTGGGCCATCTGGCTCCGGCAAGAGCACGCTCCTGCGAATCGTGAACCGCCTGGAGGGTATCGATGATGGCGAGGTCATCGTCGACGGGATCTCGGTGCACGCGAAGGACACGGACGTCAACGCGCTGAGGGCACGCGTGGGCATGGTGCAGCAGTCGTTCAACTTGTTCCCCCAGATGACTGTGCTGGACAACGTCTCCCTCGCCCCGCGCAAGGTGAAGAAGGAACCGAGCGCAGATGCGGAACGCCGAGCGCGGGCGCTGCTGGAGCGTGTCGGTATCCCCGAGAAGGCGGACGCGTACCCGCACCAGCTCTCCGGCGGCCAACAGCAGCGCGTGGCCATCGCCCGCGCGCTCGCAATGGAGCCCTCCGTCATGTTGTTCGACGAACCGACGTCTGCACTCGATCCGGAAATGATCCAGGAAGTGCTCAACGTGATGCGCGATCTTGCGCGTGACGGGATGACGATGCTGGTCGTCAGCCATGAGATGGGGTTCGCGCGCGAAGTCGCGGACCGCGTGCTCTTCATGGCGGACGGAGTGATCGAAGAGGAGGGGACGCCAGCGGAACTATTCGAACGGCCGCAGGGTGAGCGGACTCAACGTTTCCTGAGCAGGATCATCGCCCATTAGTCCTGCACCATCTTCGGAGGTTCGATGAAACCATACCGCCCACTGCTCCTAGCCCTCGCACTGCTCGGAGCCACCATCAGTCTGGCCTGCGGCGGCGACAGCGACAAGAGCAAGTCGACCCC
>SCVR01000228.1 GCA_004296805.1 Dehalococcoidia bacterium | reverse complement strand
GGTACGGGGACGCCTCAGTGCGGCGTGGTGCCTCGAACCTCGCGAACCTCCGCAAACCCTGACAAGCCCGCCAAAACCCCGCCCGACAGGTGGGGATTCGCGTTGCGCCTCCGGAATCACGTTCCTAGAGTGAGACAGGGCGAATCTCACGCGGTTCGCTGAGAGATGCACAGAATTTCCGTGCGAGATTTCGAGGCAGTCGTGGCAGAGCGCACGAACGGCACGAGTGCCCCGGCGGTACGTCGGTGGGTGTCTCTCGCGCGGGCCTGTGAGGTCCTCGGCGTCAATGAATCGACTGTCCGACGCTGGGCGGACTCCGGTGAGCTCCACGTCTTCCGCACTCCCGGGGGGCATCGACGCTTTGCCGAAGACGAGTTGTACGCACTCCTAGAGTCCGGGGGCCACCAGCCCGAGCGCGTCCTCGAAAACGCAGCGGTCACGCGCATCCGCCGGGGGCTCCACTCCGGACGCGAAGATGCGAAGTGGAACGACACCATCTCGGCATCGTCGCGCGACCATCTGCGCCCGCTGGGGCGTCGGCTCCTCGAGATCGTGGACGACTACATCTGGCGTCGGGCGCGGCGGTCCGATCTGGAAGTCGAGATGACGCAGATCGGTGAGCAGTACGCGCGGGAACTGCGGCAGCGCGGCATCACACTGACGCAGGCGATGCAGGCATACACCTTCTTCCGCCAGTCGCTCGACCAGGCGGCGAAGCAGCTCGCGGAGCGCAGCCGGATGACGCCCGAGGAAGGCCAGCAGGCGCGTGAGCAGATCGCGGGGCTGGCGGACCGAGTCCTGATCGCCCTCGGCGAGGTGTACGAGCCAGCGGCGACCTGATCGCCGTACCATCGAGCCCTCGCGGGCGGCCTCGCTGATGTCCCACGGGTAGACTGCGCGCGCCATGGACGAGCCGACTCCCTTTGACCCGAGCGCGATCCGTGCCGTTGCTTTCGACGGCTACGGGACGCTGTTTGATTTCACGATGACGCACTTCCGGGTGGAGGTGACCTCGCTGCTGATGGCGCAGGGGGTCCAGGTCGACCACGAAGCGTTCTTCGAGACGTGGACGAAGGCGTACGCGCAGGGCGACGTGTGGCAGCGCGACGAGCGCGACCCGCGCCCGATGCTGGAGCGGATGCTGGCTGGCCCGCTGCCGGACTGGCACAGCCAGTGGGAGATCTGGCGACGGCAGTTCGCCCACGCCCTCGACACACACGGGGTACGAGGCGACGCGGCCGGTGCCGCCGACCACTTCCGTGCACGGCTGACCGAGAGCCCGCCGTACCCCGACGCCCTCGACACCATCGAGGCGCTGCACGCGCGCGGGTACGCGCTGGCGCTGCTGTCGAACGCGGACGAGGACTTCCTGCAGGGCGCGCTCGTGCGGTCGCGGTTGCGGTTCTCTGTCATCCAGTCGTCGGAGTCGCTGCGGGCGTACAAGCCGCACCAGGCGGTATTCGGTGCGCTGTGCGGGCGGCTCGGGCTCGAGGGGCCCGAGGTGCTGTACGTGGGGGACTCGCCGATCGCGGATGTCACGGGGGCGAGTCGCGCGGGCCTGCGGACGGCGTGGGTCCGGCGGACGGAGGCGCCGTATCCGGAGCGCGCGCCGAAGCCGGATGTCAGCCTGGACGACCTCGCCGGGCTGCTGGGGACGCTGCCGCCGCGGGCGTAATCGGGTCTCATGTGGCCTCTTCGGATGGTGCCGCGCTCACATTGCCGCGCGGCGCGCGGCGACCCTATACTTCCGTGACGAATCGGTGTACCTGTGTGATCGGTTGAGCATGCGGATTGCCTGCCAGCAGGAGGACCTGCACCGCGGCCTCTCGGCCGTCGCGCGTGCCATCCCTACTCGGACGACGCTTCCGATTACTCAGCACGTCCTGCTGGAGGCGGAGGGCGACCACCTCACGCTGTCCGCGACCGACGCCGAGACGATTGCCATCACCTACCGCATCGACGCGAAGGTGGAGGAGCCCGGCTCGATCACGCTCCCCTCGCGCCTGATCTCCGACTTCGTGGCCACCCTCCCCCGTGAAGAGATCACGATGAAGCTGGCGGAGCGCTCGCGGCAGGTGAGCCTCGCGTGCGTGCGCAACACGGCCTCCATCGGCGGTATGGACCCGGACGACTTCCCACCGATCCCGACGGTGGAAGGCAGCGACTCGATCACGATCGAGGCGCCGCGGCTGCGGACGGCGATCGCGCAGACAGTGTTCTCGGCGGCCACCGATGATTCACGGCCGGTGCTGACGGGCGTGCACTTCCACTTCGGCGGCGGTTCGTTGCGCCTCGCGGCTGCGGACGGCTTCCGGCTGTCGGTGCACACGATGCCGATCGAGTCGAAGGTGGAGCGCGCGGTGATCGTGCCGGCGCGGGCCCTCGGCGAGTTGGGGCGCCTGCTGAGCGAGGCCGTCGAGGGCAAGGTGCAGATCACCTTCAACCCGGCGGGCACGCAGGTGCAGTTCGACGTCGGGCACGCGCGTCTGACGGCGAACCTGATCCAGGGGACGTTCCCGAACTACGAGCAGTTGATCCCCGCGCAGAAGGCGACGCGCACTGAGGTCGCGGTGGCCGAGTTCATGCGCGAGACGCGTATCGCCTCGATCTTCGCGCGCGACGGGTCGGGCATCGTGCGGATCATCGCGACCCCGGGCGAGGGCTCGGACCCGGGCCGCCTGGTGATCACGGCACGCGCCGAGGAAGTCGGCAACAACGAGGGCATCCTCGACGCCGTGGTCGAAGGCGCGGAGGCGAAGATCGCCTTCAACGGCCGCTACCTGATGGATGTCCTGAACGTGCTCGACGCTGACCGCGTCGCGATCGAGACGACGTCGCCGTCGTCGCCGGGTGTGTTGCGCCCGGTGGGCAATGACCGCTTCGTGCATGTGGTCATGCCGATGTTCGTTCAATGGTGACCAAATCCGCGTAGCCCGATGAGTCGATCAACGGCACTTCGCCGCTGATCTCCACCGCCGCCCGCGAAGCAGTCATCCGCGCATTGAGCGCACCCAGCAGCAAGCCCAACTCGTCCCCATCAGCCTCACTAACCCAGCGACGGATCGCTGTGAGCGCCTGGGGCATCCGCGCGGCCAGCATCTCCCGGTTGAGCGCGGGCGCCACCTCGGGAGCGAGGTTGGCGCGCTCCGTTTCCAGCCGAGCCCGTCGCTCAGCGAGCGTTCGGCTCTCATCTGCCAGCATCGACTCGGGCAGGTCGCCAGCGGTGAAGAGACGCACCAAGCGGCGCTGTTTCGCCTCGACCTCGGTGATCTCGAAGTCAAGACTCTCGCGCCGTGAGTCGATGGGGTTGGCTCCGAATTGATCGCAAGCCTCGGCAAGCGCACGCGCCGGG
>SCVR01000227.1 GCA_004296805.1 Dehalococcoidia bacterium | reverse complement strand
GACGCTCTTCCGATCTCGGCCTGCCATCACCTGTTACCATCGGCCTGAGGCGGTGGTGAGAGGGAGCCCGGGTGAACTGGGTCGATCTGGCGATCATTGCGATCATCGCGTGGAGCGCGTTCCGCGCGTTTCGCACAGGCCTCGTCCGCGAGCTGACCTCACTGATTGCTGTGATTGCTGGCGTGTTCCTCGCCGGCGCGCTGAGCGAGCGTCTCTCTGCCAACCTCGACTTCCTGATCAGCGACGCGCCGACGCGCAACCTGGTCGCGTTCATCGCGATCTTCGTCGGCGTGCTGATCGCGGGGCAGGTGCTATCCGCGTTCCTATCCGATGTCGCCGGGATGCTGCTGCTGGGACCGCTGGACCACATCGCCGGCGCGATCTTCGGTCTCCTGCAGGGGATCCTGATCGTGCAGATGCTCCTGATCGGCCTCGCGGTCTTCCCTGCGGCGGCGTCTGTGTCGAGCGCCGTGGACGACTCAACACTCGCAGACGTGTTCCTTGACACGCTGCCCTCGGTTGACCGGTTGCTGCCGGAACGGTTCCGCGACCCGATGGACCAATTGCAGAAGTGGCGCGAGATCACCAGCCGCCTGCAGCCGATCCCGACGCAAGAGGCGATCCTGCCCGGCCTGCCGAAGGGCGTGGGGACACCCACCCCGGCGGCCACGGCGACGCCAGCCGGACAGCCTCGATGACTCCCGGCGCAGGCCCCTCACTGGTGAGCGGGCCCGCGCAAACGGCCCGCCCGGCACCCGCCTCCCGCCTGCTCACACCGCTCCGACAGGGCGATCCGGTATCCGGTACACTCGGCAGCACCTCGCTTCGAGCGGGTGCGTCCGTCGGACGTACCGGTACGCGGCCAGACGTCCGAGCCACGGACGGGGCAGCCGCGGGGACTGGGGAAACGGTGGCGATCCAGCGCCGCGCCCTGGTGCTGAACCAAAACTACGAGCCGCTGAACGTGTGCTCGGTGCGGCGCGCGTTTGTCCTCGTCCTCCACGGCAAGGCCGATGTCCTCACCGAGGGCGACGAGCCGATCAGTGGCGCACAGGACTCCCTGTACACCACGCCCAGCGTGATCCGCCTCCGCCACTTCGTCCGACGGCCCCACCCGCGTCCTCGGTTGACCCGCCGCGAGGTGTTCCAGCGCGACCAGGAGCGGTGCCAGTACTGCGGCCGCCGCGGGGGCGACCTGACGCTGGACCACGTGCTGCCGAAGCACCGAGGCGGCCCACACGTGTGGGAGAACCTGGTCACGGCGTGCCGCGAGTGCAACCACAAGAAGGGCGGGCGGACGCCGCAGGAGGCGCGCATGGAGTTGCTGAAGCAGCCCGCGCGACCCTCCACGCACCCGGCCGTGCTGTTCGCGCCTTACCTGGACCGCTACCGCGAGTGGGCGCAGTTCGTGCTCGGGTGGGGCAAGGCCCCGGCGCCCGCCCTCGCCAGCATCGACGGGGCTGACGCGGCCTCGTAACGCGGGTCGGGTTAGCCCGCGTTGTCCCGCTCTGCCACCCACTGCTCCCAGACGGCCACGGTCTTCGCCCGCGCCTTCTCGAAGCCTTTACGGTCGCCGAAGTAGCCGCCAAAGATGGCGGGGAACACGCGCATCCCGACGAGCAGCAGCGGTGCGTACACGGCGGTGCCGAGGATCAGGCTGTCCTTCACGGTGGGGATGCCGAGGACGGCGGCCAGCGGCAGCACCATCGCCAGCAGCACGCCGATGTAGGCGAAGCCGTTCACCCAGCGTCCTTCGGTGGCCCGCTGCGCGCGCAGCGCGGCGGCGATCGGGGCGGGGACGATGTCGACCGGGCGGCGTTTCGAAGTCGACTCGTTGCAGTGGGGGCACGCCTTCGTGTCGCGCGCGATCGGCGTGTAGCAGTTGCCGCAGAACGTGCCGCGCTCCGGGGTCTCGCCGCGCGAGACGGCGACGAGGTGTTCCTCCAGTCGCGGGGAGAAGATCGGGCAGCCGTCGTCGGGGCGGAAGCGCTCTTCGGGTGACGGCTCGGGCGAGCGGTAGCGGCTCATGCGACGCCCTTCGCTGGGGTGACGCCGAGCGCGGCCGCGAGGTCCTCGAAGATCGCTGCGACCTCGCCGTGGAAGGCAGAGGCACGGCCGGAGGTGGAGGGGATGACCCACACCTGCGCACCGTCGAGGTCGACGGCCTGCCGTCCCCACGCGCCTCGCTGTCCGGGGAACAGGGTGTCGAACTGGCGCGCCCCGGTGAAGCAGACGGCGCGGGGGCGGGCGATGGCGAGGCGCGCATGGAACGCCTCAATGGCCTCGCGGATCTCGGCGGTGAGGATCTTCGTGGAGTCTGTCTCCACGCGCTTCACGACGTCGGTGAAACCGATGCGGAGCGGGGTCGCGTGAGCGAGCGCGGCGTCGTCCTCGGGGCCGACGTGGCGTGAGACGAGCGGCGAAGCGGAGAGCATGCGCCAGAATGCGTTGCCGCGGTTCGCGTAGTAGTGGCCGAGGCGAGCGGAGGTCTCTCCAGGGTTGATGCCGACGAACACGAGGTCCAGCCCCGGGACGAGTAGGTCCGGCAGCGTCTCCAGCGTGGCGCCCCTCGCGGTGTGCTTCGCCATCGATCTACCGCGGCTCGAAAGAGTAGACGTTGTCGCCGAGCGCGACGCCGAGGGCGAGCGTGGCGAGCGTCACCAGCAGGAGGATGAGGGAGAACATGAACGACTGCGTCCGCGCAGCCTCCAGCGCACCTCGTTGCTCCTCATCACCGGCCAGGACGGCGTCGGACAGTCGCGCGATCTTGCGGGCGAAGAGCACCACGTGCAGGCCGATCAGCACCAGGATGAGCGTGAACCCGCCCATCTTCGCAGCGAAGAGCATGCCGAAGCGGTAGTCCTGCGGGTGGTCGCGGATCTCTGCAGGGATGATCGCGTAGTACTGGTAGAGGCCGGTGACCAGCAGGACGACGATCGCGACCACGGAGAGCTGCGCGAAGCGTCCGGCGATGACCTTCACCAGGTCCCGCTTCAGCGCCTCGTTCTCCACCATCCACGTGGCAGGGGTGACGGCGTAGAACATCAGCAACTGCGGTCCGAAGAGGATCGCCGCCGCGATGACGTGGATGATGAGCGAAATCGTGTGCATCGGACTCCCTGTGCGGTAACGGGCGCGTGCTGTCGGCGTCTGCCTAGGTGAGCGAAGCGCCGAAGATGTCGCGCGTGACGATCGCCTGGTCGCGCTCCGGCCCGACCGAGATCATGTCGATCGGCGCGCCGATGATCTGCTCGATGCGGCGGACGTACTGGCGCGCCTCGATCGGGAGGTCGCCGAGCGAGCGGGCGTGGGTGACGTCCGCCTGCCAGCCAGGCATGTCCTCGTACACCGGTTGAGCGCGCTCCATGGCGGCCAGGGTCGGAGGCAACGCCATGACGCGCTGGCCGTCCACTTCGTAGGCGACGCAGATCTTGATCCGCTCAGCGTGGGAGAGCGTGTCGAGGCGGGTCAGCGCCACCGAGGTCACGCCGTTCAGTCGCGAGGTGTAGCGGGCGAGGACGCCGTCGAACCAGCCGATGCGCCGCGCGCGGCCGGTGGTGACGCCGTACTCGGCCGTGCCGGCCACGCCACCACCGCCCTCGCGGATCTCGTCCGCCTCGGTGCCGAACATCTCCGTGGGCATCGGGCCGTTGCCGACGCGCGTCTGGTACGCCTTGTAGACGCCGACGACGCGTTGGATCGCGGTGGGCCCGAGGCCGATGCCGATCGCGCCGCCTGCAGCCACCGAGGCGGGGACGCTGGATGTGACGAACGGGTACGTGCCAGTGTCGAGGTCGAGCAGCGAGCCCTGCGCGCCCTCGAGCAGGATCATCTCGCCTCGCGCGTCCGCCTCCTGCACGTAGGCCATGGTGTCTGCGACAAACGGGCGGAGGCGCTGGCCGTACTCCATGTACTCGCGGTAGATGGTGTCGTAGTCGAGAGCGGGGAGGCCGTAGAGCGAGGTGAGGACCCGGTTCTTGTAGTCCAGCGTCATGCGCAGGCGCTGTGCGAAGACCTGCGCGTCCAGCAAGTCGGCGACGCGGATGCCGATGCGGGAGACCTTGTCGTGGAAGGCGGGGCCGGTGCCGGTGCCCGTGGTGCCGATGGCGGCATCGCCTCGGAGGGCCTCGTCCGCGCGGTCGATGATCGGGTGCCAGGGCATGATGATGTGTGCGTTCTGGCTGACCATGAGGCGAGAGACGGAGACGCCGCGCTCCGTGAGCATGGCGATCTCTTTGAGCAGTTTCGCGGGGTCGATGACGCAGCCCTGGCCGATGATGGCGGCGCGGTCGCTGCGGAAGATGCCAGCAGGCACCAGGTTGAGGGCGAACTTGCCCTGGTCGTTCATGATCGTGTGCCCGGCGTTGTTGCCCGCGGAGTAGCGGGCGATCACCGAGCAGTACCGTGAGTGGAAGTCGACGACGCGGCCTTTGCCTTCGTCGCCCCACTGGCCGCCAATCACTACCACGACGGGCATGAGATCTCCCGGAACACCCGGCACGAGCGGTACGTTAGATGTACCGGGCAGAAGGTTTGCGAGGGCACCACGGGGGTATCCCGATGGATGCTACCACTGGCCCCCGCTGGAGGCACCCAATGCACGGCCCACTCGTTTCGCTGACGGCGAGGGCGCACGAGATGCCCGTACTGCTGCACCTGCGGCGCAGGCAGCCTCCACCCCCTACCCCCTCCCCTCAGGGGAGGGGGCTTCAAGTAGATGGTCACCCCACACCCCCCAGCCCCCTCGCCCCTCAAGGGGCGAGGGGGAGCCAGAGGGTCACTGCTCGCGGGCTCGTCCTCGGGGGCGCCGTCGCACTCGCCTCGTTGCTGGCGGCATGTGACCGAGGGGCGCCGCCGCCGACGAATCCGCTGGATGAGTCGAGGGCGACAGGGACGGCGGCGCCGCAGCCGACCGGGCCGGCGGTGTTCCCGCCGACGCCTACGACTTCGACACCGTCGGGCCCGAGTCCCACGGGGACGCCGAGTGCTGGGGACGCGGCGCGGGAGAAGGCAGCGGCGCGTGCGATCGAGGCGATCGCGGGGTGGCTCGGGCTGCCTCAGACGGAGTTCAGCATTGGGCTGGTCGAGGTCGTGGCCTGGCCGGACGCCTGCCTCGGGGTGACGCGGCCGGACCTCGCGTGTGCGCAGGTCGTGACGCCGGGTGAGCGGGTCACCGTGCGCCATCGCTCTGGCGTGTCGTATGAGGTGCACCTGGGGCCCCGGGAGGCGGCAGCGTGGGCGGCGCCATTCGAGTCCACGCGCGCGATCGCGAGCGTCGATCTGGCCGGCGGGGTGGTGACGCTGCAGGCGATCGCGGGGAATGACGAACTGGGGACACGGCATCGAGTAGTCCCGGGGTCAGCCGTTGCCGTGTTGAAGGACTTGAAGCCGGGTGACCGTGTGCGCCTCGCGGTGGCGTACCCGACCACGCCGGGCGGGATGCCGGTGATCGTGTGGCTGGTGCGCGCGCAGTAGCGGTCGAGGGCTAACGGACTTCTTCGCGGCGAGCGATGGCGTCTGCGATCGCGACGATGGCACGCGCACGGCGCACAGAGCGGCGGTCAACGAGGCGGTCCGTGGTGGAGGCCTCGAGCACTTCGCCAGCGACCACGCCGGTCCATTCGTCAGCGGAGCGCACGCGCTCCCATTCGCTGAGCATCGTGCGCGCGATCTCCACCTCGGTGGGGTCGGGGGCGAACAGCGCGTTCATGCCTCGGACGGCGGTCTCGTCCTGCAGCGCCACGCCGGCTGCGCCGAAGTCGTGTGCGCGTGCGGGAAGCGAGGCCCACTCGGGGCGGTGGGAGCCGAGGCTCAACAACCACGGGAGGCGCACGGTGTCGGCGTGGATCGCGATGTCGGCCATCGCGTGTTCGTAGAGCGTGCTCGCACGTTCGCCGAGGCGGAGGTCGAGGCGCAGGCCCTCCGCGCTGAGGGCGACGGCGGCGTGACGGTCCACGGCTTCGAGGATCTTCGGGAGGGCGGCGAGGCCCTCGGCGGAGTCGATTTCCGGGATGAGACGGATGTTGCCGGGGATGAGGGTCAGGCGCATCTCGCGTTTGCGGATCTGCACGTCCGCATCGCGCGCGTCCTGCGGCACCTCGGTCCCGGTGAGGATCACGGCGGTGAGCCAGTCGGCCACGATGGCGTCGAGGTCGGCCTCCATCGCGTGGGAACGCGTGTCGGAGACGCGGGCGTAGACGGGGCGTCCGGTGCGCGCGATCGCCCGCGCGTGCTTCGTGGCGAGCGCGCGTGCCTGCTCGCGCTTGCCGACGACGGCCGGCCGTGCGAGGTCGATGACGACGCCATCGGCGGCAGAGCGCGCGGCGGCGGTGAGTGCGGGCGCATCGAGGGCGGAGACCACGAGCAGGCTGCGCAGTGCAAGCATGAGACGGTTCCAGTCTGTGCCGGCTGATCCTAGACCGTGATGTCTTCGCCGAGCGCTGATCCGGCATCGACGTCCCGCAGGAAGTCGAGGACGGCCTGGTTCCACTCGCGCGGGCGCTGGCCGGAGGTGCCGTGGCCGCAGCCCTCGAGGTAGACGGCGCGCCTTCGCGGCAACGCGTCCGCGATGCCGTGGAAGCCGCGCAGGATCATGTCGTCGAGCATCCCGACGATGAGCAGCGTGGGCACCTTCAGCGTGCGTAGTGCGGGCGTGAGGTCGGGGCGCTCGCGCATCGCGCGCATGCAGCCCTCCATGCCGGGGTCGCCGGCCCACTCCTCGAAGCCGCGTGTGGGGAGTGGCGGGCTGTCAGAGCCGCGCGGCACGGAGTCGCTGACGATGAGGGCGTACGTGTCGTCCGGGTGGTCGACCGCATACTGCTGCACGATCTGGCCGCCGAAGGACATGCCGCCCACGATCGCGCCATCAGCGGCGTCGAGTGCTTCGAGGAGGCCTCGAAGGTCGCCCGCCAGGGCAGGCATCGTGTAGGACTCGATGTCCGCGGGGGCGGAGGATCCGCCGTGGCCGCGGGCATCCCAGCAGATCAGGCGGTACTGCTGCGAGAGCACGTGCATCTGCGGGAACCACATCTCGAGGCCGACGCTGAAGCCGTGCGCGAGCACGAGCGGGCGACCGTCGCGGGGGCCGCGCTCGTCGTAGCGGATGCGGATCCCGGTCGGCAGTTCCACGTGTGGCATCGACGTCTCCCCAGGCTCCGAGCCGCGAGTCTACGCCTCAGGCGTCGCGGCGGACGGCACGCGGGAGGGCCGCGCGCAGGACCGCGATGGCTTCGGGGAGCCGCGCGGTGTCGCCGCTGAGGGTGTGCTTGCGGACCTTCTGGAGCGCGAGTACCACCAGTAGTTGGTAGGCCTCAGCCTCGCGCACGTCGCGCATGACGCGGCGCGGTTCGTAGCCCTCGAGCAGGGTGTGGAGGGCGTCCCAGCCCCGGTGCGCGGCGTGGTAGTAGGCGAACGAGGCGAGGTCGAAGGCGACCGGGACGATCGCGGCGTCGCCGAAGTCCATCAGCGCGGCGAGCCGGCCATCGCGGACGAGGGTGTGCGCGCCAAAGAGATCGGTGTGGCACACGCCTACCTGTGCGCCCGGATCGGTGTAGCGGAGGAGCGGCTCGCGCAGGTCACCAAGGACACCAACGAGGTCGGGGGCGTTCCTCGCGATCGGATGCGCGAGGAGCGGGCGGCCGTCGAACGGCCACTGCTCTCCCCAGCGCGACACGATGCCATCGGTGGGCGTGGTGGCCCGCCCGCGGATCGCGTCGGCGCGGTCTTCGAGGAGGCCACGGCCCTCGGCGGGCAACGCGTGGAGCGTCGCGAGCAGCCGGCCGAGGTCGCGGACGGCCTCCGGGTGCCTCGTCGCGTCGAGTTCCTCGCCGGAGGCAAGGCTGAGGACCTGCCACGACCACCGCCCACCGAGGGGGTCGCGCTCGACGGTGGCGGAGCAGGCGATCGGTTCGGGTACGGGGGCGTCCGGGTCGGCCTCGCGGAGTGCGAGGTGGATAGCGTGGCGGGCGGCGAGGTTGGCGGGATCATCCTGGTGGACGGCGTCACGGCCCTCCCGGGGGATCTCGACGACGACGGCGACCTCACGGCGTCCGGCCTCGACGGCCCAGGCGACGCAGGTCATCCCCCGCCCGAGGGGGCGTACCTCGCCAGGGCTTTCGCCGGTGGCCTCGCGCACGACGCGGGCGATCGATATGGCGTCTGGCATGAGCCCGAGTCCCCCGCCCGCCATCGGTGCCTCCCAGCGCGCTCGATCGGTGCCAATCGATGTCAGACACGGATCTGGGTGGTCTCTTGCCGCCTCCCTTAGAGTACGGGCGGCGCAACGGCCCGGAGGGGGACGTGCGCACAACGTGCGTTGATGCACACGCGGGCCGCAGCGGCGCGGCATACGGGGGAGAGTCACATGGCCACGGCAGCAGAGATGCGACAGCAGTTGGCGGCGAACCGCGCGGCCTTCAAGGAGGCGCTGAGCGCCCTCGGCGGCAAGTGGGAGCAGGCTGCTCCGGACGACGAGTGGACGCCCCGGAAGGTCGCGGAGCACGCGATCGGCGCGGATGTGCTGTTCTCCACGCGCTGCCTCGAGGCGATGCAGTCGAAGCCGTCCGAGTGGGAGCGGAAGCCGCTCGAGAACCTCGACACGGCGCTGGCTACTCTCGACGCGGCGACAGCGATTGCTGACCGGGCGTACCGGTATGTGGAGGACCACGACCTCCTGAAGATGGGGAACCCGGTCACGGACACCTACCCGAAGAACGTGGGCGGCATCCTCCAGAACGCCATCGACCACCTGGCGGAGCACACGGCGACCCTGAAGAAGCGGGCCTAGCCGCTCCCGGGAGGCGGTCCGAGGCAGATCCGGCGCCCGAGAGCCCTCGCGGGCCTCGGGCGCTTGCCCGTGCGGGCCGGGGCGGCCTACGATCCCCAGACGCCCTCGGACTGCGGTAGTCCGGCGCGGCGACTTCCTGACGACGTGACGAGGTTCCCCAGATGGCCCACTCCCGATCCGCGCGCAAGCGCATCCGCCAGAACGAGCACCACGCGGCGATGAACAAGCCGATCCGCACCCGTGCGGCCCGCGCCTTGCGCGACGCCCGCGCGGCGATCAAGGCGGGTGACGCGGAGGCGACGGCAGCGGTGCGCACCGCCCAGTCAGCGCTGGACCGCGCGGCCCGCCGGAACATCATTCACCCGAACGCGGCGTCTCGATCGAAGGCCCGCCTCGCCCGCGCGCTGAAGATCATGCAGACGGCCGCCTAACAGCCCTCCCTCCACCGGAGAGACGCGTCGGGCCCCGCAAGGGGCCCGTTTCGTGCCCGCCTTCGGGCACGGCTCGCATGAGTCCCTGGAATGGCGACTTGCAATGCACCTGCAACTCGGCGCGGCACTCGGGAGTGCCGCGCGCTACCCATCGACGGATACGTTCGTTCTGTGGGCTGCGGCGTCACGCCGGAGTAGGAGAGCGGAGACGATCGTTATGACCATGAATGGCGACACAGCAACGGCGGAGCGATCGTTCGGCGAGGGTACGGACCGCATCGTTCAAATCGTGGAGAAGCAGGACATCTTTCGGGAGGTCGACGACCTCAAACGTCAGCTCGCGATTCAGGCTGCCACTCAGGCGGGAGCGCTTGCGACACAGTCCGCCGTACAGGCGGGTGCACTCGCGACCGAGGCCGCCGCGCAGGCCGGCGTGAGTGCCACCCTCGCGGCGACTCAGGCAGGCGCGGCCGCCACGCTTGCGGCCATGCAGGCCGGGACTGTCGCGACGACGGCGGCACTTCAGGCGGGCCAAGCCGCCGCGACGACTGCCGCTCTGATGGGCGTCTGGAGCACCTTGATTGGGAGCGGCGTCGCGCTGGTTGCGGGGGTGTTCGTCGGCTCGTACTTCCTGCAGAAGAAGTAGCCCTCGTCCGCAGGGCGCGGGCTCGGTGTCCGCACGCAAACGGGCCTCGATAGGGGCCCGTTTGCGTGTGTTCGACCGCGCCAATCCCGCTGGTCGCGATGTCCTCGGAGCGGTGCGGGTGCGATACTCCGCCCGCACCCGCGAACGCAGCCGAAGGCCATCCACGTGCGCGCCACCATCTTCCACGCCCCCGGGCAGGTCACCGTCGAGGATCGTCCGACCCCGATCGCGGGGTCGGGGGAGATCCGGCTCCGCGTGGCGGCGGCCTCGCTGTGCGCGTCCGACGTGCGGGTGTACCGGGGCGAGAAGTACGCGCTGCCGGGGGTGATCCCGGGACATGAACTTGCGGGCGTCGTCGACCAGGTGGGCGCGGGTGTTGTCGGGATCGCCGAGGGCGACCGTGTGGTGATCTGCCCGATCGTCGCGTGCAACCAGTGTCGCTACTGCCTGCTGGGACGGCGCAACCGCTGCGTGGCGCGGACGACGCTGGGCTATGACCTCGATGGCGGGTTCGCGGACCACATGGTGGTGCCGGCGGCGATCGTGAGCAGCGGGCACGTGATCCCGGTGCCGGACGCGCTGCCGCTCGACCTCGCCGCGATCGTCGAGCCGTCAGCATGCACCCTCGCGAGCCTCGAGCTATGCGAGGTGGGTGCCGGGACCTCGATGGTGATCATGGGCGCGGGGCCGATGGGGCTGCTGCACCTGATCCTCGGACGCGCGCTCGGCGCGGGGCCCATCATCGTGAGCGAGCCGATGGAGGAGCGCCGCGCGATCGCCCGACGCTGGGGCGCGGACATCGTGCTCGACCCGGGCAGCGAGGACGTGGCGGGCGCGGTGCGATCGGCGACGGGTGGCCTCGGCGCAGACGCGGTCATCGTCTCGGTCGGCCTCGGTGAGATGGTGTCCCCCGCGCTCTCGCTGGTGCGGCCGCAGGGAGTCGTGAACCTCTTCGCGGGGTTCCCGAAGGGTGCACCCGCCGTGCCGTTCGACCCGAACCTCGTCCACTACGGCGAGGTGATCCTCACGGGCTCGCAGAACGCGACGACTGACCAGTACCGCCGCACGGTCGCGATGCTTGGCGGCGTCCCCCACATCGATGAGGTGGTGACCAACCGCTACGGCATCGAGCGCGCGCCCGAGGCGTACGAGTCGCGGCTCGCGCTTGCGGGATTGAAGTCGCTCGTGCAGTTCCCCGGCGTCGACCCGTTGTTCAGCATGCGGGCTGCCTCGTGAGTTTCCTGCGACGCGGCGATGACGCCCGGCGCGACGAGGCCGCACGCGACCTCGCCACGTCGCGGCGCGCGGAGGCGACTCGCCTCGGCGAGGTGTTCCGCAACGAGCGCACGCGTCGCGGCGTGTCGCTGCAGGACGCGGAACGCACGACTCGGATCAACCGCGTCTACCTTGAGGCGATCGAGGAGGGACGGCTGGAGGCGATGCCAGCGCCGGTGTACGTCCGTGGCTTCGTGCGGCTGTACGCGCGCTTCCTCGGGCTGGACCCGGTCGCGGCAGTCGAGGCGATCCCTGAGGGCCTGCCGCGCCCGGCCGGCCTGGAGCCGATGCCGGGGATGCGCCGCAACGCGCCCTCGACGATCCCGATGCCCTCGCTGCCGCCCCTGACGCCGCCCGTGCTGGCGGCGGCCGTCGGCGGCTTCATCCTGCTGATCGCCCTCGTCTGGCTGGTGCCGAAGGCGCTTGGCGGCGACGACAGCAAGGCGCCCGCCGCGAACGCGACGCCGAAGTCGAGCGCGCCCGCCGCCCGGACGGGCGAGGTCCCGAACCTCGTCGGCCTCGCGCGCGACGTGGCGACGAAGGCCGTGACGGACGCGGGCTTCGCACCGCTCGTGTTCGAGGCGACGAACGCAGCACCTCCGGGCCAGGTTTTCCAGCAGTCGCCCGCCCCCGGCACGGCGCTGGCCCCGGGCACGGCGGTGACGCTGTTCGTCTCCCAGCCGCCGCTCCCGGCTTCGGCCACCCCGACCCGCACCCCAAGTCCCACGGCGACGCCTGCGCGGTAGTGGTGGCCTATTGGGGCAGTTGCGCGGCGCCGAGAGGCAGCCCGCGTGCTATTCCTTCACGCGGTAGCAGAGGTCGTACCGCGCGTCGGGCCCGTCCGGGTCGCCGTAGTAGACCTCGATACCGAAGCCGTCGATGGTGCGCTTGGCCGCCTGCAGCGTGGCGGTCAGCGTCGCGAACTCTGCCGCGATGTTGGTGAAACTGCCGCGCCGGTGTGCGACGGCGTAGCGGCCGCGCGGGATGTCGATGCGGTCGTAGCCCTCGCACGTCGCGCCCGGCGGGGACACTGCCCCGGCGAGGTAGGCCAGGGCGGGCGCGATGCCCCGGACGGTACCGACCAACTTCGGCTCACTGGTGACCTTAAGTCGCCCGTCAGCCACATCACGTGCGACCCGCTGCCAGAGTCGAGGGATCTCGTTCATTGCCCCGTGCAGCGCGAGCACGCTGTACCCCGGCCAGTCCTCGATGGTGTAGTCCACGCGTGAATCCTCTCGGAACCGCCCGATTGTGGGTGTGGGCTGGTGCGACTGTCAAAGCGCGTGGGGCTCCATCCTGCCTCTACCCGTAGACTGATCAAGTGAAGTACCACCTCGTCACCCTCGGTTGCGCGAAGAACACCGTCGACTCCATGCGGTTGGAGCAGGCGCTGCGCAACGGGCGGCACCTCGCGGTCGATGCACCCGAGGATGCGGACCTGCTGTTCGTGAACACGTGCGGGTTCATCGATGCGGCGAAGGACGAGTCGATCGGTGTCGTGCGCGAACTCGAGGACGCGAAACGGCCGGGGCAGAAGTTGTACGTCGTCGGCTGCCTCACGCAGATCGCCGAGACCCAGGTCCGCGAGGCCGTCCCGGGCATCGATGGCGCGTTCGGCGTCGAGGCGTGGGACGCGATCGCGGCGGAGGTCGGCGCGGCGAGCGAGACGTACGACATCCCTCAGGGCGCTTCGATGTCGTTCGGACAGCCCTCGGCGTACCTCAAGATCTCGGACGGCTGCGACCGGCCGTGCACCTTCTGCATCATCCCCACGATCAAGGGCGCCATGCACTCGATGGACACACGCCGACTCGTGGCCGAGGCGCGGATGTACGCCGCCGCCGGCACGAAGGAACTCGTGCTCGTCGCGCAGGACCTGACCGCCTACGGCGAGGACGAGGGCGCGCACGACGGGCTCGCCGCGCTGCTCGAAACACTGTCGGCCGAGGTGCCCGAGGTGCCGTGGATCCGCCTGATGTATGCCTACCCCGGCCGCGTCACGCCTCGGCTGGCGGAGACGATGGCAGCGTTGCCCAACGTGGTGCCGTACCTCGACATGCCGTTGCAGCACGGGAGCGACGCGGTGTTGCGCCGGATGAAGCGCCCCGTCCTCGCAAAGTCGCGGCAAAGCATCGAGGTCATGCGCGCGGCGATCCCGGATGTGGTGCTGCGCACCACGTTCATCGTCGGCTTCCCCGGCGAGACCGAGGCGGAGTTCAGCGAGATGCTCGACTTCGTGCGCGAACAGCGCTTCGACCACGTCGGTGCGTTCACCTACTCACCGCAGGTGGGGACACCCGCCGAGACGATGGGTGAGCAGGTTCCCGAGCCAGTGAAGCAGGAGCGCTACGGCCGCCTGATGGAACTGGCCCAGGAGATCTCGCTGGAGTCGAACCGCAAGATGGTCGGCCGCGAACTCGACGTCCTGGTGGAGTCGCGCGAGCCCTCGAGGTCGGCGGGCGGCGACCCGATCGTCATCGGCCGCACGATGCGCGACGCGCCTGAGGTGGACGGCCTCGCGCTCCTGAAGGGCACCTACCCTGCGGGCTCGATGGTGCGCGCCGTTGTGCGCGGCGCGCTCCCGTACGACCTGCTCTGCGATCCCCTCGACGCCATCGCGCCCGCCTCGAAGGTGGGCGCCGGGCGTGTATCGCGGGGTGCTGGCGACGCGCGGATCCGCCGTCGGCGGTAATCCCTTGACAGGTGACTAAACAGTCACCTATGATCCTTCCGATGGACGAAGACCACGTGTTCAAGGCGCTCGCCGACCCCACGCGTCGCGACCTCCTCGACCGGCTGTTTGAGCGCGATGGCCAAACGCTCAGCCAGTTGGAGTCGGGGCAGGCGATGACCCGTTTCGGGGTGATGAAGCACCTGCGGATTCTGGAAGACGCGGGCCTCGTCGTCACCCGTCGGTCGGGTCGGGAGAAGTTGCACTTCCTCAACCCAGTGCCGATCCGGCTCATCCACGACCGGTGGATCGACAAATACACCGAGCGCCAGGTCGCCGCGCTGGCGGACCTGAAGCGCGATCTGGAAGGACAGACCACGGCATGACCTCGAACACTGAGACCGCGGTGACGACGCAAGTCCACCGCGTCTACATCAAGGCGACACCGCAAGCAGTGTGGGACGCGATCACCAGCCCCGAGTGGACCGAGAAGTACGGCTACGGTGGTCGCAGCGTGTACGACCTCCGCCCCGGCGGCCCGTACATCGCCTACACGAGCCAAGCGATGCGCGACGTGGGAGCGCCGGACGTCGCGATCGACGGCGAAGTGATCGAGTGCGACCCGCCGCGACGGCTCGTCCTCACCTGGCGCATGTTGATGGACGAAGGGACGAAGGCCGAAGGCTTCACCCGCCTCACCTACGAACTTGACGAGGTGGGCGGCGTCACGAAGTTGACCCTGATCCACGACCTGAGCGGCGCACCGAACCTGTCGAGGTTGATGTCCGGCGACATGGAACAGATGGGTGCCGGCGGTGGTTGGGACTGGGTGCTCAGCGACCTCAAGTCGCTGCTGGAGACCGGCTCCTCGTTCGTCATCGTGTAGCGGTGGCTCCGGCCTCGTTGCGCTCTCGATCTAGAGGAGCAACGAGGCCCTACTGGCGCGCGACCATCCGCAGGTCGTCGCGGTTCGCGAGGTAGCCGGCGACGCCAAAGGCCACGAGGCCGAGGGTGCCCGCGACCACGATGCGGATCAGGGAACCGAAGGCGGATGCGCCATCGACGCCGGCGGCGGAGAGGGCGAGCAGGGCGATGAGCATGATCGCCGTCAGGGCGGCGGTGGCGGCGAGCGTGCTGTAGACGGTCCTCGTCAGTGCGCGGCGTTCGAGGCCCCCGAGACGAGTCGACAGCACCCACAAGAGCATGCCGAACTCCACGAACGCGGTGATCGAGGCAGCGCCCGCCAGGCCGCGGAGGCCGAACGGCGCGACGAACGCGGCGGAGAGCGCGAGGTTCAGCAGCATCGCAGCAACCGCGATCGCGACGGGGGTGCGCGTATCGGCGATGGCGTAAAAGCCGCGACTCAGGATTTCAATGCCGCTGTGGGCAGCGATGCCCGCGGCGTAGATCGTGAGCGCCGCGACCACGAGATCGGTGGACTCGACATCGAACGCGCCCCGCTGGAGCAGGACGCGCACGGTCGGGGTCGCGAGGATGATCAGGCCGGCCGAGGCGGGGACGGCGAGGAAGAGGATCTGGCGGAGCGACTTCGAGACCGCCATGCGCAATGCGCTGGTGTCCTGCGACGCGCCGTGCTGCGCCAGCGTGGGGAAGATGGCGGTGGAGATCGCCATGCCGATCACGCCGACAGGCATCATCATCATCAGGAACGCGTAGTTGAGCGCGCTGATCGCTTCGTCCGAGACGAACGAGGCGAAGAAGATCGCGGCGATGAAGTTCAGTTGGGATGCCGCCAGGCCGAGCACCCGCGGGCCCATCAGCCGCAGCACTTCCTGCACACCGTCCGAGAACAGGTCGAAGGACGGCGTCCAGCGCATGCCGGTGGACCGGAGCGCGGGGACCTGTACGAGCAGGTGTGCCGCGGCGCCGATCACCACGCCCCACGCGAGGCCCTCGACCCGTCCACCGGCGAAGAGCGCGCCTCCGATGATGCCGACGTTGTAGAGCACGGGCGCGAGCGCCGATGCGACGAAGTGGTGGCGGGCGTTCAGGATGCCGGTCAGCATCCCGCTGGCGCCGAAGAAGATCGGGGAGAGCAGCATCAACCGCGTGAGATGGACCGCCAGCGTGCGAAGTTCCTCCTGCTGCCCGGTTGCGTCACCGAGGCCGGGCGCGAGCCACGGCACGATCGTCGGCGCCAGGACGAACGCAAGCGCGGCGAGCACCAGGGTGGCGGTGGCGATGATGTTGAGCGCGCTCGAGGCGAGCCGCCATGCGGCATCCTCCCCGCTGCGTAGCATGACGCGGCTGAAGGTGGGGATGAACGCTGAGGAGAGCGTCGCGCCGGCGAGCAGTTGGAAGACGAGGTCGGGTACGCGCACGGCGACCCAGAACGCCGCCAGTTCCGGATCCGTGCCGAAGGCGTGCGCAATCACGATCGAGCGCACGAGGCCGAGCACTCTCGACAGGACGAACCCTGCGGCGACCACGAACGCAGCGCTCAGCAGGAAGCGGCCCGTGCGGCCCTCCGCGGGGCGCTCGATGAAGCGGCGGAAGCCCTCGCCGTTGGGACGTCGCGAGGCGTGTGGCGGGAGGCCGGAGGGCGTGGGGGCGTCTGCCACGAGGGCGCCTTCCGTGTGGGGGTGAGCAGAGTCTACCCGCCCTCTGCGTTGACGCTTGGTGTCGCGTTCTCGTTCCCGCGATGGACGGACGTCTGGCCTCGACGTGGCGGGGCCGGACACAGAACGGCCCCCGCGGGGACGGGGGCCGTTCTTTCGCCGAAGCGAGGGGCCGGATTGGGGGAGGGGTCCCTACCGGCCCGGACTGCCGCTAGAGGCGGTAGAGGTCTGCGGCGTTGCGGGACTCGTCCAAGAGTCGGGCCTCGCGGCGAACCTGGTCGTACGTCGGGGCGGAGCGCCGGCCGCGTACGAGGATGCTGTTGTAGAGGTTCTTGATCTCGACCATCTCAGTCCTTCTTCCTGGACCACCCGAGGCCTACACCCGGAGCAGTCCGCATGGTGACGGTAGAGCCTCGTCTCGGCCGTTCCGAGAGTTTGTGCTCGCCTTCACTTGATGAACGTAGTGTGCATCCGGAGAGTTCCCGGCTGCAAGTGCTTGTGAGAACTTTCACGTAAAATCAATGTAAATTCCCGTTGGCGTAGTGTTACGAACGTCCCCTCTGAATCTGAGAGCGCTCGGGCGGGTCGATTGCCCCGGCCAGTGTCAGGCCCTCTGGGGCGGCGGAGAGGTCTCAATCGGGGGGCGATCGCCTCATTGGGCAGTCTGCTACGCTGGACGCTCCCAACAACCAAAAGGGAACTCACGAAGCGGACGCACCGGCGTCCGCCCATCTGCGTTTGCGAACGAGCCGCTGGACATCGGCGGTGGTGACGAGAGGACCGAGGCGATGGCCTTCACTGACCGCGAACTGGCATGCCGTGACTGTGGCGGCCCGTTCATCTTCACCGCGGGTGAGCAGGAGTTCTACGCGACGAAGGGCCTGCAACACGACCCGGTGCGCTGCCCGTCCTGCCGCAACCAGCGCAAGCTGCTGCGCCCGGAGGACCGCGAGGAGACGCCGCGCTTCGGTGTGTACGTCTCATACGGCGGGCGCACGCCGCGTCAGATGCATCGTGCGGCCTGCAACCAGTGCGGGCAGTCGACCGAGGTCCCATTCGTACCGCGAGGCGACCGCCCTGTGTACTGCTCGGCCTGCTACTCCGACATCCGGGAGAAGCAGGAGGCGCGCGACGCCGCCGCCGCGGACGACGCTGCAGCCCGCATCGCTGCGGCATCGATGCGTCGCGGCCCGGAGCTCGAGGGCGCCGGCCCAGGGGCGCGCTCAGCCGTCGCCGAGCCGCTCGCCGAGATGGGCGCCGCCGTCGACATGGAACGCCGGATGGCCGAGCCGCTCGCCGAGATCGATGTCACGGCGACTGTCTCGCGCCCCGTGGCGGTTGAAGTGGACCCGGACGCGCCGGAACCCGAGGACTAAGGGGGCGCCGGACGCGCGTTGATCCGCTTCGTCCGGCGCGCCTAGACTCTGAGCATCAGTTCGTAGACATGCGAAGACGGAGACGAGTAGCCACGCGGCCGTGATCTCGATGGCGACATCGAGGGTGCGGACCGGACAGCGAGCCCGGGGCGGTGCAAGCCGGGTACGTGTCACGCGAGGCGAAGATCACTCCTGAGCAGCCGCCCGAACCTCGCCACGGCGAGCAGTAGACGCGGCCGGAGCGCCCACCGTTACCAGGGGCAGCGCCATCGCGGAGGCTAACTCCGCCGCGGCGCGGAGAGTGGCGTGGCCACCTCGATCGTTCGAGGCGGCGCGCAACGCGGGTGGTACCGCGGGCTCGCGATTGACGTCGCACAGCCCGTCCCGCACCGGATTCGGTGTTGGGGCGGGCTGTTTGTTTGCCCGCGCCGTGGAGGTGTCTGATGCCCGCAACCTTCGAACCCGTCTCGTCGCGCGTCTCGTTCCCTGATCAGGAGCAGTCGATCCTCGAGTTCTGGAAGCAGCACGACATCTTCAAGCGCTCGGTTGAGGAGCGTCCCGCCGACCGCGTGTTCTCGTTCTTCGAGGGGCCACCGACTGCGAACGGCAATCCCGGCATCCACCACGTCCTCGCTCGCGTGTTCAAGGACCTGATCCCGCGCTACCGCACGATGCAGGGCGACCGCGTGCCTCGTAAGGCCGGGTGGGACACCCACGGCCTCCCCGTGGAACTCGAGGTAGAGAAGGCGCTGGGCCTCACCTCGAAGCAGGAGATCGAGGCATACGGGGTCGAGGCGTTCAACGAGAAGTGCCGCGAGTCCGTCTTCAAGTACGTGCGCGAGTGGGAGCGCATGACGGAGCGCATCGCGTTCTGGGTCGATACCTCGGACGCCTACGTCACGTACTCACAGGAGTACGTGGAGACGTGCTGGTGGATCTTCAAGCGGATGTGGGAGAACGACCTCGTCTTCCGCGACTTCCGCGTGACGCCGCACTGTCCCCGTTGCCAGACGAGCCTCGCGAGCCACGAGATCGCCCTTGGCTACAAGGACGAGACGCCGGACCCAAGCGTGTTCGTGAAGTTCCGGTTGGGGAACGTCAACGTGTGGGACCCGGACGGCCCGTTGGGCCCGATCGTGCAGGGCGGGACGCCCGTCTACTTCCTCGCCTGGACGACGACGCCGTGGACGCTCTCCGGGAACACCGCACTCGCCATCTCCGGCGACGCGGACTACGCCGTGGTGCGGCACAACGAGGAGTACCTGATCCTCGCGAGCCAGCGCGTGACGCCCGTCCTCGGCGCGGACGCGGAGGTCGTCGCGACGGTCAGGGGAAAACAGCTCGTCGGGCTGACCTACGACGCCCTCTACCCCGCGGAGACGTGGGAGGGCGTGGAGGCGCTGCAGTTCAAGAACGGTCGCACCGGCAAGATGGGCGGAGCCGCCGACGGCGCATTCCGGCGCCTTGAGGTTGCGGACTTTGTCGGCGTCGAGGACGGCACGGGGATCGTGCACGTGGCGCCGGCCTTCGGTGAAGAGGACTACCGCCTCGGCCGTGCGCGCGACCTGCTCTTCCTCCAGCCGGTCCGCCTCGACGGCACGCTGATCGGCGGGCCGGGGGACGGCCTGTTCGCGAAGGCAGCCGATCCGAAGATCACGGCGGATCTGCGCGAGCGCGGGCTGCTGCTGCGCGCCGAGACGATCCGGCACACCTACCCGTTCTGCTGGCGCTGCGACACGCCCGTCCTCTACTACGCGAAGCCCTCGTGGTACTTCCGCACGACGGCGGTGCGCGACTCGATGGTGACGGAGAACGAGGGTATCCACTGGGTGCCGGGGCACATCCAGGAGGGGCGCTTCGGCGAGTGGCTCGCCGGGAACATCGACTGGGCGATCTCGCGCGAGCGGTACTGGGGCACGCCGCTGCCCCTCTGGGTGTGCGACGAGTGCGACCACATCGAATGCATCGGGTCGTACGAGGAGCTGTTCCGGCGCGCGCTGCCCGGCACCGCCGATGGCCTGCGCACGGCCGAGGGCAAGATCGACCCGCACCGCCCGTACGTCGACCGCGTGGAGTTCGCGTGCTCGAACGTTGAGGCCCATTGCCGCGGCACGATGCGCCGTACGCGCGAGGTGGCCGACGCCTGGTTCGACTCCGGCGCGATGCCGTATGCGCAGTGGCATTACCCGTTCGAGAACGGCGAGACGTTCAACGAGCGCTTCCCGGCGGACTTCATCTGCGAGGCGATCGACCAGACGCGCGGCTGGTTCTACACGCTGCACGCGCTGGCGAACCTGCTCCACCGCACCGAGGACATCCCTGAAGGCATCGCGTACCGCAACGTGATCTGCCTCGGCCACATCCTCGATGGCGAGGGCCTCAAGATGTCGAAGTCGAAAGGCAACGTCGTTGACCCGTGGTCGATCCTCGACCGCTACGGGGCGGACGCGACGCGCTGGTACATGTACACCGCATCGCCTCCGGGGAACTCGCGGCGGTTCTCTGGCGAACTGGTCGCGGAGACCAGCCGTCGGTTTCTCTCGACGCTGTGGAACACCTACTCGTTCTTCGTCACCTACGCGAACACGGCGACGTTCGATGCCTCGAATCCGCCCGCCGGCCTCGAGGGCGCACGCACCGAACTCGACCGATGGATCCGCAGCGAACTGCACCAGACCGTGCAGCGCGTGACCGAAGCACTCGATGCGTACGAGCCCGCCGACGCCGCCCGCCCGATCGAGGCGTTCGTGGAGCAGTTGTCGAACTGGTACGTGCGCCGCAGCCGGCGTCGCTTCTGGCGATCGGGCGACGGCGCGGACTCGCTCGCCGCGCTGCACACGCTGTACGAGTGCCTCACCACGGTGACGAAGTTGCTCGCGCCCTTCACGCCGTTCATCGCAGAGTCGCTGCACCAGAACCTCGTGCGCGGGCACGTCGCAGGAGCCCGTGACTCGGTGCATCTCGAGGACTGGCCGAAGGTCGATGCCTCCGCGATCGACCTGGCGCTCTCAGGTGAGATCGCGCTCGTCCAGCGGATGGTCTCGCTGGGCCGTGGCGCGCGGTCGAAGGCGCAGGCGAAAGTGCGTCAGCCGCTGGCGACGGCGATCCTCGTCCCGCGCACCGAGGCAGAGCGCGCCAGCCTCGAACGGCTCGCGGACCAGATCGCCGAGGAACTGAACGTGAAGGCCGTCGAGGTCGTGAGCGATCCGGGCGACCGCCTGGCGTATACCCTGCGTCCGAACCTCCCGGTGCTCGGCCCGAAGTTCGGCGCCGAGGTGGGCAAGGTGCGTGCCGCCCTCGCCGCCGCCGACGCAGCCGAGGTCGCCTCCGCGATGCGCGCGGGTCGCCCGGTCGAACTCGGCGGGTACACGCTCGCGGCGACGGACATCCTTGTCACGGTACAGCCGACGGAGGGCTATGCGGCTGCCGAGGAGGCGGGATACGCCGCGATCCTCGACACGCGCGTGTCGGCGGAGCTGGCGCGCGAGGGGCTGGCGCGCGAGGTCGTACGCCACCTGCAGGATCTGCGGCGCGAAGCAGGCCTCGACGTCTCCGACCGCATCCACGTCACCTACATCGGGGATGACCTACTGGTCGACGCGGTGACGGCCTTCCGCGCCTACATCGAGGGGGAGACGCTGGCGCTCTCGATGACCGAGGGCGATCCGTCCGACGAGGCGACGGCGTTCCGCGGCGACCTCGACGGGGTGCCGGCGACGCTGTCGGTCAGGAAGGCGTAGCGCCGTCGGGGCGTCCCGCGGTGTAAGGTCGGACTTGATGATGCGAGTACTTCTCCGCTTCGCGCTGCCCGCGGTGATGGCCGCGCTCCTTGTCGCTTGCGACCGAGGTGGCTCGCCTGCGCCAGCACCAACCTCGACGAGCGGCACCGCCACGGCGACCGCCAGCAAGACGGCCACCGTGACCGCCAGCACGACGCCCTCGCCGTCTACGTCCCCGACGCCACGTTCAACTCCCACACCACTGGCGACCGGGCCCATCGGCTACGCGACGTCGTGTGCCGCAGAGTTCCCGTGGGGCAAGCAGGTGACGAAGGCGTTTGTCTGCATCGAACTGCCGCAGAAGGGCGCGAGCGCCGCGCGGGGCGTTTCGCTGGTGGTACGCGGGTACGCCGGTGGTTCGTTCGAGAACAACGTGGTGGTCGAGGTGCGGACCGTGGATGCCTCAGGTGCCCTCGGCGCCGCCCCCCTCGTGCTGAAGCCAGTGACATACACCGCGCCCGACATGGGTATGCCAGGGTTCTGGGCCGTGGAACTGCTGGTCCCGGTGGGTCCGCCTTCGAACGCGCGTGTGATCGCGCACTTTGAGAGCCCGAAAGATGGAGCCCGAGTGGCCGAGGCGAGTGTGGACATCACGCTTCGGTAGCGTGCAAGGGCTACTCGTCGCGGCGTGCTTCTCGGGCTGCGGCGGCTTCCGCACGAGCGGCACGCCGTTCCTCGTTCTCCGGGGCCATGACGAGGCCACGCGCGAACGTCAAGGTCGAGCGCCTCCAGTCCCCGGCGCCAGTCCTTCCCGAGGCGATCCCGGGCATGGCCGCGCTGACCTCGGCGCCGAACACCACGATCGTGGCGGTGAGGTACACCCAGAACAGCAGCACGATCACGGACGAGAGCGGGCCGTAGATCGCGTCGAAGGTCGCGATGCGATGCACGTAAATCGCGAACAGTTGCTTCAAGGCCTCGAAGAGGAGAGTCGTGACGAGCGCGCCCGGCCAGAGATAGCGGAGCGCCAGGCGGCGGTTGGGCAGCAACCAGAACGTCATCAGGAACGCCACGAATGTCAGTGCAAACGGGATGGCGATGAACCCGAACGCCCAGATGTACCCGAACCAGCCATCGAAGATCGACCAGCGATCTCCGATTTCCCGCTCCGTGACTCGCCAGGCCGTGCTGAGTGCCACGCCTCCGATGAATGGCAGACCGAGCACGGGCATCAGAAGGAAGTCCACCGCCTTGCCTCGGAGATACGGGCGGCGCTGCTCGGCGGCGAACACGACGTTCAGCGCGGTACGCAGGGAGGCCGAGAGCGCCGCCGCCGTCCAGAGCGTCACCACCGCGGAGACGAAGGTGAGGGTGGGGCCAAGGCTGGCGACGCGGTGCAGCGCGTCTGCGATCGTCTCATCTTCGACCGGAAGGACATCGAGGATGGCGGCGAGCACGCGGTCCTGGAACGGCTGGTCGCGGAGCACGATGCCGAAGATGGAGACGGCAAGCAGGGTGAGCGGGAACAGCGAAAACAGCGCGTAGTAGGAGATGGCGGCCGCCATCTGCTGGCCGCGGTCGAGGACGAAGCCGACAAGAGCGCGTCCGAGCAGGCGTGGGATCTGGCGAAACCAGAATCCACTCGAGGTCGTGGAGGGCGTGGCAGCGGGCTGAGCCAAACCGTACTCCTCGACCTCAGCCCCCACGTCTCTATTCTAGTCACCAGGACAGGGAGAGACATGACCGGCGAGCGCTTGCAGCCTCAGCGCCTCCTGCACCGCCGCATCGTGGTGAAGGTGGGCTCGAATGTCCTCACCGGGGGCGAGGAAGGGCTACACACGCCCACGATCGCCGCAATCGCGACGCAGGTCGCCGATCTCGTCCGCCGCGGGGCGCAGGTCGCCCTCGTCACGTCGGGTGCCGTCGCCGCCGGCCGCCACCGCTTGCGCGAGGCATTGCGAGACGCTGACTCGAAGGCGCCGCGTGATGTGCAGTCGCGTCAGGTTGCGGCGGCGGTGGGACAGTCACGGTTAATGGCGCTGTGGGACTCGCTGTTCGACGAGGCTGGGGTGGCGGTCGGACAGGCGCTATTGACGCGCGGTGACCTTGCGGACCGTCTCGGGTACCTCAACGCGCGAAATACGCTGCTCGCGATGCTCGACCTCGGCGTGGTGCCGGTGATCAACGAGAACGACGTGGTGTCGGTGGAGGAACTGCAAGAGGGGCGGATCGGCGACAACGACAACCTCTCGGCGCAGGTGGCCAACCTCGTGGACGCCGACCTGCTGTTGCTGCTCACGGACATCGCCGGCCTCTACACCACCGACCCGCGCCGCGACCCGAATGCCCGCTTGATCGAACGCGTCGAGCGCATCGACGAGGCGATCGAGGCCTCGGCGGCCGGGGGGGCCGGGGCACGTGGCACCGGCGGTATGACGACGAAGGTGCAGGCCGCGCGGATTGCGACCGGGAGCGGCACGCACGTGGTGATCGCGGACGGCCGCGCGCAGGACATCGTGGTCCGCGCCGCATCGGGCGAGCCGGTGGGGACGCACTTCCTGCCCACCGGTGACCGCATCGAGAGCCGGCGTCGCTACCTGCTGTCGGGCCTGCAGGCGCGGGGCCGCGTGGTCGTCGATGCCGGCGCGGCGGGCGCGTTGCTCCGTGGGGGGAACTCGCTGCTGCCGGCGGGCGTGACACGCTGCGAGGGCACCTTCCAGCGCGGCGACGTGGTGCAGGTTGTGACCTCGGATGGCCGCCACCTGGCCTCGGGCACCGCGAACTACGGCAGCGACGAGGTGGCCCAGATCGCGGGCAAGCAGTCCGGGCAGATCGCGGACACCCTCGGCTACGAGTTCGGCGAAGAAGTCATCCACCGCAACAACCTCGTCCTGGTATAGCGGGCAGCCGTTCCACGGCGGGTTCCCGTATCCTGTCTTCCTGAGCCGCCCGACGGCGGCCTGCCACGGAGTACCGACCATGACCGCCACCATGACCGAGGCCGTCGAGAAGGCGCGGCGGGCCCGCGCCGCCAGCCGAGGGCTGGCCACCGCATCCGCGGACCAGCGCAACGCGGCGCTGCGAGGCATCGCGGACGCCCTCGAGCGGGAAAGCGCCCGCATCCTCGCCGTGAACGCCCCGGAGGTTGAGCGCGCCAAGTCGAGAGGGATCACGGACGCCTTCATCGACCGCATGGTCCTGACCGAGGCGCGTATTGCTGGCATCGCGCGAGACACGCGCGCCGTGGCAGCGCTGCCCGACCCCCTGGGCAGCATCGAGGACATGACGACCCGCCCGAACGGGCTGCAGATCGGGAAGATGCGCGTGCCCCTGGGCGTCGTCGCGACCGTCTACGAGTCGCGCCCGAATGTGACCGTAGACATCGCGGCGATCTGCATTAAGTCGGGCAACGCCGTCGTGCTGCGCTCCGGCACGGACGCGCACGGCTCCTCGCAGATCTTCGCCGAGATCGTCCGGCGCGAAGTGGCAGCGGCCGGTTTGCCCGAGGACGCTGTGCAGTTCATCGATTCCACCGACCGCGAAGAAGTCGGCGCGCTGCTCACAGCCCACGAGTACATCGACCTGATGGTGCCGCGCGGTGGGGCCGA
>SCVR01000226.1 GCA_004296805.1 Dehalococcoidia bacterium | reverse complement strand
TGTCGTCCGCATGGCGGAGTTGCGTGCGAGCCCGCCGCCATCGGATAGCGCGAGGGCAGCGCAGTCGCGGATGTTCGAGGCGCTCGCTCGCATTTGGAGCGGGCTGTCCGATGCGGAGCGGGAGCGGTACGCCCGTCTCAAGTCCTTGCGCTGGTTGCCGGCCGAGGGGGATCGGGTCGCGTGGTGGCAGCCTTCCGATCTCGCAGCTTCTTTCAACAGAACCCTCTTCGAGTCTCAGGCCAAATTCCTGGACGTTCCGATGCGCTCTCAGCAGACGGCGGTGCCGCTATTTGACTACCTCGGTATCGTCCGCGCGCCTAGACCCTATCAGGTTGTAAGGCATCTTCAAAAATGCGTCGACGACGACGTGGATCCGCCCGCCGGCATCTATGAGTGGCTCAACAACACCGCTCAGGAAGCTGACATCGCGCAGCTGAGGGGTATCCGCTGCCTAAGGCTCGGCGGCAAGTACTACCGAGCGTCCGAGGTCTTCTGGGGTGACCATCCCTTCGGCCGGTTCCGCATGCGGCTTGGCGAGTCATTCAGGAACTACAACCGGCTGTTGTCCTTACTTGGAGTGCGGGAGGCCGCGACCCACGTCGATGCGATCGAAGTTCTCAAACAGATCGCAGAGGAGCGGGGTCACAACAAACTCGAGAGCGATCGAGAGATCGTGCTTGAGTGCTGGGTGATGTTGAGCGACTCCCTGACCAGGAGGGAGACGACGGCAGCCGACCTGCGTCTCGCGCTTGGTGAAGTTGCCTGCGTCCCTAACCAACAGGACTTGCTCTACCCGCCGACCTGGATGTTCTTCGAGGATCGCCCAGACCTGGCGACGAAGTTCACGGAGCTGCTTCGTCACAACACTGTCCGGCGGCCGGAGCGCGCATGGATTGCTATGCAGGGGGCGGGAGTGCGGCCGATCTCAGAGGTTGTAACGGGCGAGTTAGTGGAGCCCGAGGACGCATGGGAGGATCCCGCGCTTCAGGATCGGGTCACCGCTCGGGCCGGCCTGCTCAAAGCGATTACTGAGGCGCTCATCGATGAAGGGGCTGGTGCCCCCGGCGCCGGCATCGACAGGCTCCGCTTCGTTCGTGCGGATGCCCTTGCGGTCGGATGGCACCTCGATGCGCTGGGCCAGAATCGGTCGACCGAGCCAGAGAGAGTGTCCGCGTTTCTGACGGCAACGAAGGAAGCAATCTACTTCGCACTCGAGGACGGGCAGTACCCGTGGCGACATCTCGCTCGCGAACTCGCGCTCGCGTTGGCGCCAGGGGTCGAAGTGAGGTTCCTATCGCCAGGAATACTGTCGGTCATCGCCGCGGACGATGAGAATGAGGCCTCGTCGCAGCTAAGCGACTTGGGGATCGCGGGCTTTGAGATCCTCGCCGCCTCCACGCGTTCAGCGGCACCCGTCGACTCCTTCGATATGGAAGTTGGTTCCCAGGGGGACTCGTCGCCCGAGGCGGAGCAGCTGGACGGAGGCAGCGAGACCGAGGCCGCGCCATTCGACGGGAGGGTTGGGCGGAACGGTGACCAAAGCGAGGAGCCGTCGGCCGGCCACGAAGATGAGTCGGCTCACGACAGCTTCGCCGAGAAGCTATACGAGGCGCAGACCCATCGGCCAACAGGCGCAATCGACGCGCCTGTGCTCTTGCCCCCGGGCGGTCCTGAGACTGACGCTTCGGCGCGCCAGCACACGGAAGACTCATTCCGCTTTGGACGCGATGGGGCAAAGACAGCAAGGCAGGTGATTCGCTGGGTGCCGCGCGAGGCTGCCGCGGCGCTAGCGGATGAGTTTCGTCGCATGGCCCACGGCGACTATGCCTCCCGCTGCCAGATCTGCGGTCGGACGTTCCGAAAGCGAACCGGAGGATCTCAAGCGTTCGTACTCCACCTCGTGCAGCCGCAGGCGCATCGGGGCTCCAACCACTTCGGGGACCTCGTGAGCCTATGCGGCTGGCACTATGCGTTAGTGCGTGATGGCCAGTGGGCATTCCTCGATCCGGACACCGGAGACCCGATTGA
>SCVR01000436.1 GCA_004296805.1 Dehalococcoidia bacterium | reverse complement strand
GAACGGTTGCGGGCGCAAACCATAGTGTGCCGCGACCCAACTGGTCGCCAGTGCGCTGCCTGCGACTGCGAGGTAGCCGGAAAATTCATTGAGGCCCATGGCTAGACCACGTTTTTTGGGTCCGACCAGATCGATCTTCATGATCACGGTCGTTGACCAGGTCAACCCCTGGCTGATCCCCAGCAGCACGTTGGCAGCCACCACCCAGTTCCACGCCGGTGCCCACATCAGCATGAACGGCACAGGGATGGCCACCAGCCAGCCGGCGACGAGTACATGTTTGCGCCCGAAGCGATCGGACCAGCGGCCCGCAAAGTAGTTGGTGGACGCCTTGGCCAGGCCGAAAACCATGATGAACGACAGAATTGCCGCACGTGCGGCGACATGAAACTCCTGCTCGGCAATGGCGGGGAGGATGCTGCGCTCGAGACCTACCATGGCGCCCACAAAGGCGTTGACGAGTACCAGCAGCGAAAACTGCCCCATGTTTTCGCGCAGTCCCAGCCGTACTGGCTGCCCGCTCATGACTTGCAATCCTGCAATCCGCGGTTGACGCGCAGAATCGTTTCCATTTCAGCCGGCGCGGGTGGAACGTCGCTCACGTTGGCGATGAATTGCTCAAGATCTAGCTTCAGCTGCGGATTCCATTGCTTCTCGAAGCCGAGAGTCGACATCGGCTTGCCCGACAAACCCGCACCGCAGGCACTGCCCGCTTGATGAGCAGGATACATTTCAAGCGTATCCGGAAGGCGCAATAACTTCGTGTGAAGCGTTTCGTAAAGCTGTGCCGCCATCTCTCTTTCATGTCCCGCCAGATCCGGGCGGCCGACTGCGCCGACAAATAGCGTGTCACCCGTGATCACGAACCAGGGCGCTTCGCTGCGGCGTTTGTCGGCGACCAACAGGCAAATGCTGTCTGGTGTGTGACCTGGGGTGTGCAGCACCGTGACCTGG
>SCVR01000225.1 GCA_004296805.1 Dehalococcoidia bacterium | reverse complement strand
GTTGTCAAGGTAATAGGTGAAGTAGGCGGCGACCTCGGGTCGGGCGAGGGCCTGCGCGGACGGGTAGACGAAGAGCGGTCGCGAGAGCGGTGCGTAGGTGCCGTCCTTGATCGTCTCGATGGACGGGCTGACGCAGCCGCCGCCGCTGTCGATCGGGACGAGCTTGAGCTTGTCCGCGTTCTCCTCGAAGTAGGCGAACCCGAAGTAGCCCAGTCCGTTGTCATCGTTGGCCACGCCCTGGACGAGGGCGTTGTCGTCCTCGCTTGGCGTGTAGTCGGAGCGGCTCCGCTTGGCTTCGCCGTTGACGACCTCGGTGAAGTAGTCGAACGTGCCCGAGTCGGCACCCGGGCCGAAGAGTTCGATCTTCCTGGCCGGCCACCCCGCGCGAACGTCCGCCCAGGTGGTCACCGTGCTGCCCTGGTCCCAGATCGCCTTGAGCTCAGCCGTGGTCAGGCAGTCGACGAAGTCATTGGCGGGATTGACGACGACGGACAAGCCGTCGTAGGCGACCTTCAGTTCCACCGGCTCGATGCCGGCGTTCGCGCACAGCGTCGCCTCGGACAGCTCGTCGTCGGCGGTGCCGAGCTGGCCGTCCGCGCCCGGCTTGTCCGTGCCCTTGATCGGGCGGGAGGCGTCGGTGGCGTCGGTGGCGTCGGCCCCTTTCGAGCAGAACTTCTTGAATCCCCCTCCGGTCCCGGAAAACGCCACGGTGACCTTGACATCCGGGTTCTCGATCTGGAACTCCTCGGCGACGGCCGCCGTGATCGGGTAGACGGTCGAGGAACCGTCGATGGCGATCTCGCCGCTGAGCGGTTCGGGCTGGGAGCCGGTGGAGCCGGGAGCGGTGCTGGCTCTGGGGCTGTCGCCGGTGCCGCTGCTGCTGGCGCCGGTGCCGCCGCCACAGGCGGCGAGCGCGACGACGGCTCCGAGCAGGATGGCGATTCGACGTCCGGTCTGACGGTGGGTCACGCGGTGGATCCTCCTGATGGCCCGGGACCTGCCCGGCGGCCGCGCGGCGCGGCGCGACACGATCTGCTGATCTCGACACCAGGAGACTCGACCCGTGGGATCAACCCGCCATCGGCGGTGCGTTAACGCTCCGTGAACGAGGCCGAAGCCACGATGAGCGCACGCTCGAGTTTGGAGCTCGTGGCCGGCGCCAGATCCGGCCGGCGGGAGAGCAGGACCCCGAGCGCGGCGAGATCCGCCTCGGTACCGGATCGAAGCTCGCACTCGAGCTCCACCCAGCGCTCCGGTCTGCCGCCCGGCCGCGCGACCTCGACCTCGTCCAGGCTCAGCTCGACCACGCTCGCCCCGACGGCGACGTCTCGTTGCAGGCGTCGTTGCCGCAGCGTCGCGAGGGTCACGAGCGGGTCCGTGCCGATGGCGTCGAGGAGTCGATCGCGCGCCGGGCTGGGAGGCCACCCGCGCGGGTCGCCCACCTCACCCGTATCAACGTGACCGGTCCCATCCTCCGGCTCCTCGGCGTCCTCCGCGCGCGCGGCATCGCCCTCGAGCTCGAGGCGACGGTGGACGGCGCCCACACCGCGGCGCGCAAGCGACTTGATCGTGAGACGGTGCCCACCGTCCCCGGTCCGAATCCGGGCCACGAGGCCGGCATTGCCGAGCGCCC
>SCVR01000224.1 GCA_004296805.1 Dehalococcoidia bacterium | reverse complement strand
GCTACGGCGCGCTGCTGCCCGCACTCTCCCTGAACTTCCTCGTGCGCGATCCGGAGGCGAGCGCTGCCTTCTATCGCGCGGTCTTTGGTGCCGAGGTCCACTATGCCGACGTCGACTTCGCGGCTGTGCGCGTGGGGAGCGCGGAGGTCATGCTCCACGCTGACCACACACACGATGCCCACCCGTGGCACGCCGCCCTGGTGGCAGGCGAGCGACGCGGGCTCGGGGCTCAGGTGAGGCTGCTGGGCGTCGATCCGGACGAAATCGCGGAGCGCTGCCGGATGCAGGGCATCCCGGTAGTGAAGGGCCCTGAGGACAAGGGGCATGGCTGGCGTGAGGTGCTGGTCCAGGACATCGATGGCTACGAATGGGCCTTTGGTCGCCTCATCCCGCCCGCCTCCACCACGATGGGCCTCCAGCCCGCGCCGCCTGCCGCACCGTGAGCCCTCGACGTCCCGCGCCCGAGGAGTCGCCTTCGCTGGTCGCTGAGATCGAGGGGTACCGGCGCGACCCGGAGTTCCTTGCCACCCTGCGCGGTCGGGACTTTCGTTTCAGGACGGCGTGGGGTCTGTTCTCACCCCGTGAGGTGGATCTGGGGTCAGCGCTGCTGATCGAGCACCTCGACGAGGTGGGTGTGACGGAAGGCGCAGATACGGTCGACATCGGCTGTGGGTACGGCGCCATCGGGCTGGTACTGGCCTCGATGGCACCCCGAGGCGAGACGTGGCTGCTCGACAAGGACTTCGTCGCCGTGGAGCGGGCTCGGCTGAACGCCGAGGCGAACCACCTCACCAACGTGAAGGCCGTGCTCTCGAATGGCCTGAGCGCGGTACCCCCTGGGCGGTTGTTCGATGTCGCCACCGCCAACCTGCCTGCCAAGGCCGGGAACGAGATGCTCACGCTCATCCTCGCGGACGCCCACGCGCACCTGAAGCCGGGTGGACGCCTCACGGTCGTGACCACAAACGCGCTGCGCCGGTTCATCGAGCGGATGTTCGAGGAACTCTTTGGGAACTCGGAGAAGGTCAAGCAGGGCCGCCTCCACACCGTCTCGATGGCGGAGAAGCGGTAGCCTCAGCCCCGCCCGCGCTACCATCCCCCAATGCCAGCACCCGATGTCCCAGCCGGCCCATCGCTCTATCCCAGCCTCCGAGGCAAGCGCGCCATTGTCCTCGGTGGCTCGCGTGGCATCGGGCGGCAGATCGCCCTCCGCCTCGCACGCGAGGGCTGCCACGTCTTCGTGAACTACGCGCGGTCCTCGCAGGCTGCGGAGAACACCGCGGCCGACTGCCGTGCCTTCGGGGTTGAGTCGCAGACCGCGCAGGGCGATGTCGGTACCGCCGATGAGATGGCGGCCGTCTTCAAGGCCGTCGAGGTGTGGGGCGGCTGCGACATCCTCGTGAACAACGCTGCGCGCGGCCTCGAGCGGCCGCGTCCGGCGATCGACCAGCGCCCCAAGCACCTGCACAGCACGATGGATGTCAACGTCTTCGGCCCGTGGCAGGCGTCCCAACTTGCCGTGCCGATGATGGAGGCACGCGGCGGCGGGAGCATCGTGAACCTTCTCTCGCCAGGTGCGTTCCACTACATGCCGGACTACAGCGCCGTCGGCGTATCGAAGGCCGCGCTCTCGTCGCTCACCATGTACCTCGCCGTGGAACTTGCCCCGCGAGGCATCCGTGTCAACGCGGTCTCGGCTGGCTGGGTCGAGGGCTCGGAGGGCGAGCACTCCCTCGGCAACGACACGAGCGAGAAGGTGCGCCCGCACGTTCCCGCCGGTCGCAACGTCCACGGCGAGGACATCGCCGCTGCCGTCGCCTGGATCTGCTCCTCGGAGGCGCCGATGCTCGTCGGCCAGACCCTCCACCTCGACGGCGGCTTCGCCGACTCGGCCTGGCGCGCTGTGTTGGGGGACTGACCCGGGGCGTGCGTCAACGCCTGTTATATTCGTTCGCCTAACGGATGAGGCCCCACCCATGCGCGCGCCCTGGACCCCCGCACCCGCCGCATCGACGCCCGGAGGGGATGTCGAGGCTGTTGCGCCCGAGCGCACCTCGCGGCTGCCGTCGTTCCGGACGTTCGAGGCGCTGAACAGCCGCTCGTTCCGCTGGTTCTTCGTCGCGATGCTCGCGCAGTTCTCGTCCATGCACATGCAGATGCTTGTGAACCCGTGGCTTGTCTTCGACATCACGGGGTCGTACGCGCGCGTCGGCGCGATAGCCCTCGCCAGCGCGATCCCGGGGCTGATCCTTGGCTTCCCGGGTGGCGTGGTCGCGGACCGTGCGCCGAAGAAGATTGTGGTGCAGGTCGGGCAGACGGTGAATGCCGTCGGCACGCTCGGGATCGCCGTGTTGCTGACCCTCGACCTGCTCGTGTTCGAACACCTGATGCTGGTCTCCGCGCTGCAGGGCGGCGTCTTCGCAATCATGGGCCCGGCGCGGCAGGCGATGATCCCCGAGATCGTCGGGCCTCGGCGGCTCTCGAACGCGATCGGGCTGAACATGGCCGGGCTGAACGTGACGCGCATGGGCGTGCCGGCGCTCGGCGGGTTCCTGATCGTGATCATCGGCCCGGCGGGCGTGTACTACCTGATGGGCATCCTCATCCTCATCGCCGTCGCTGGCCTGATCCCGGTCACCAAGCACGTGCCGACGGCCGAGGACATCGAGGAAGAGCGCGTGCTGGCCGCGGCAGCGGGGACGGGCCAGACGCCGCCTCGGAGCATGCCTGTTGGCGGCCACGGCGGCGGGGGCGGTGCCCGAGGCCTGAGCGACATCCGCGATGGCATCCGCTACATGCGCGGCGACCCGGTGGTCCTTGCGCTGCTCTGGATCAACTTCTTCATCGTGCTGATGTCGATGCCCTACATGCAGATGCTGGCGGGCTTCGTGAAGGAGGTCCTGCACGGCGGCCCCGAACAGATCGGCTTCCTGATCAGCGCCACCGGGATCGGGGCGCTCGCCGGCTCCCTCGTTGTCGCCTCTATGCCCAACCGGGGGCGAGGGAAGGTGTTCCTCGTCAGCGCGCTGATCCTCGGCATTGCGCTGGTCGGCTTTGTCATCTCAACGTCGCTGTGGTTGACGGCCGTCATCATGCTGGCCGTCGGCTTCGGTCAGGCGGGACGGATGTCGCTCGGCAGCATCCTGATCATGTCCTACACGAAGCCGGAGTTTCAGGGCCGTGTGATGAGCGTCTACATGATGGAGTTCAGCCTGGTCTCGTTCGGCACCTTCGCCGTCGGGATCCTCGCCGAGATGGTGGGCATCCAGTGGGCGATCGGCAGCACGGCCGCCGCGCTCGTCCTCGTCTCCGTGTATGGCATGCTGCTCATGCCTCGGGTACGGGACCTTCCCTAGTCCTGACTGCCGGGATACCTGGACCAACGCACGATGCCACTCTCGCTTTTCGACCTTGTCGCGAACCGCACGCTCTCACCCCAGATGGCAGCGACGCTCGCGGCGGCGGCCCAGGAACGGTGCTCGCTGCTCTTCGTCGCGCTCCCGCGCATGGCTGGGAAGAGCACGGTGATGCAGGCGGCGCTGCAGTACGCCCCCGAGGGCACGCCATTCCACCACCTCTCGAGAGCCGCCGGCCCGACCCTGGGCATCCCGAAACGTGGCGATGGCGGCTATCTGGTGGTGTCTGAGATTTCACCGGCGGGGTTCGAAGAGTACCTCTGGGACGACGATGCCCGGCAGGTCTTTGCGGCCCTCGATCGCGGTTTCTCGTTGGTCACCGCGCTCCATGCGGGCAGTCCGGACGAGGCCTTCGAGGTGCTGACGCGAGAGAACGGGATTCCCGAGGTGCAGGCCGCCCGCATCGACATCGTGGTGTACATACGGAGCATCGGGCCGTGGTCACGCCCGAGTCGACGCGTCGTCGCGGCGATCGCAGAGACGGACGGAGTACATCCACGACAGGCGCGGTTGCTGCACCGGTGGATTGAGGCCGGCGACCGCTTCGAGGCAGTCGAACCGTCGCAGCGCGTCAGTCCGGAGACCGTGGCCCAGTATCTGGGGGAGTTTGGCGCAGGCTGAGGTCGCCTCTAACCCCCGGGGGGAAGGGCCCGCAGCCCGTTGACCTGCTCGATGTGGCTTCGCTCATGGATGGCGATCCACTTGAGGATGCCGCGCGGCGTCAGCATCCGCCCGCCCGCACCTTCGAACTCCCGATTCAGTGCTGCTTCGTCCAGGTGTGATGCGAGGACGACGAGGGCGCGGCGTGACTGTCCCAGCCACTCGCGCAGGAGGTCGGGGGTGGTCAGGTAACCGGGGCGGTTTGTTGGTTCGTTCCTGGGGAGCGGCCGTCCGTCCGTCGCTGCGAGGATCACCCGGCGCTGGTAGTCGTCGTACTGGCCCAGATGCCAGCAGACATCTCGTATGGGCCAGCGTTCCTCGCCCTCGGTGATGTCGCCGGGCGGACGTCGCTCGAACTGCTCCTGGGTGACGCCCTCCAGGGCGGCGAGGAACTCGGCCCGCACGGCTTCGAGGTTGCTGGTGAGGTCGTCGAGGAGTGCCACGCGGATACGATAGGGCTATGGAGAACGCGCAGGCGCCGCTGCTCGGGAAGGTCGCGCTGGTCACCGGGGCCGCGGGGGCCGGCATTGGGCATGCGACCGCCCTCGCGCTCGCGCGCGCCGGGGCCGACATCGTGGTGAACACCCATCGAAGTCGCGACGCTGCTGAGGTGGTCGCCGAGGAAGTGCGCGGCTTCGGGCGGCGGGCCCTGGTGGTGGTCGGAGACGTCAGCGCCCCCGACGAGGTCGACCGCCTCTTCGCAGCGGTGCGTCCGGCGCTCGGTGAACCGTCAATCGTCATCGTCTCGGCGGGTGCGCTCTGGAAGCCACGTCCGCTCGACGCCATTCCGTCGGACGAGTGGAAGACGGCGCTGGCGGAGGAAGTGGACGCGTTGTACCTCCTGGCGCGCGCGTCCCTCCCCGCAATGCGCTCAGCGGGATGGGGCCGCATCGCCGCCGTCGGAGGCTTCGACAGCGAGGACTGGCGGATACCGACCGAGGACGGCCCTATCGACTACGCCCTCGGCAAGGCAGCGCGCCACTGGCTCATCCGCACGCTGGCGAGGCAGGAGGGTGGTACCGGGATCACCGTAAACGGCGTCGCGCCCGGCCCGATCACCCGCGTCCCCGTCGAAGACCTCGTCGATGCGGTCAAGGGCGCACATGCGCTCGACGGCTATCGCAGGCCGACGCAGGTGGATGTGGCGGAGACGCTCGTGTGGCTGGTGACTCAGCCCGCAGTGAACGGTGCGATTGTGCCGCTGCCCGGCCCAGAGCCCGGCGCGGTCAAGGCGTAGTGCGTTAGTCCTCGACCAGTCGCTTCAGCAGGGCCTTCAGTCGGGGCGAGCGGGCGATCTCCTTTCGGAGCGCTGCCACTTCGCGCTCGTTCACAATCAGGGGACGCTGCTCGATGTGCCCTTCCTCGTCGTAGGCAACGAAGCGGACGGCGGTCTGCCCCTTCTTCTCGCCGAGTTCGTACTTCAGAAGTTGGAGTGCCGGCTGGTGGAGGCCACCTTCGATGTGGGCCTCCTCGGTGATCTGGCCAGAGCCCCACGGGAGTGTGAAGGCACGGGGGACACGACGGTCAGGCATGGGCCACCTCCGAGGGCGCACGCCCCAACGAGGGG
>SCVR01000223.1 GCA_004296805.1 Dehalococcoidia bacterium | reverse complement strand
ACGACCGAGACGTTGTAGGGAACCAGTTCGTAGAACGCGGGGTGATACTTCTGGTGCACGGTGATGAAGGAAAACACCTGACCGCGCCCGGTAGCGTCTTTCCATGTGATGTCATCTGACCCGCACTTGTAGCAGAACGTCTCCGGTGGGGCCTGATAGCTCTTGCATGCTCCGCACTGCTGTACCCGGAGCTTGCCCTCCGAGAGTCCGTCCCAATACGCGCGATCCAAATCAGTCGGCTCGGCGAGGAGCTCGGCCCTGACGTCAGTTGCCATCGTCTGCTCCCTACCCTTGGTTCGAAAGGATCATCGCTCCGTGGGTCGTGAGGACGCCACCCTGCTGCGTAATCAACCCACGCTCCGCGCCCTCGACTTGTCGTGGGGTACCTACGTACTCGCCTCGCAGCTGCCGAACGCCCTCAAGGATGAGGTGGGGTCCTGGCATACCGGTCTCGGAGAGCAGACCGCCAGAAGTGTTGATCGGTAGTTCTCCACCGATCCAAGTTCGCTTGTCTTCGAAGAAGGCGGCCCCCTCACCCTTCTTCACAAACCCGTAGTCCTCGAGCGTCATGATTGGGACGATCGTGAAGCAGTCGTAGAACTCGCAAAAGTCGATGTCCTTCGGACGCATGCCAGCCGTCCGAAAGACGCTCTCAGATGCCACCTGAGCGCCGCTCACCGTCGGGTCATCGCGTCGGTAGAACTCCCAGCTTGGGTGCCCCTGACCGAGTCCCTCCACGTAGATCGGCTTTTGCTTGAGCGCTTTTGCCCTCTCCTCTGTGGTGACGATCCAAGCCGCGCCGCTATCAGACACCGGGCAGCAGTCGAGCAGGCGGAATGGCTCGGCCAACCAGCGGGAGTTCTCGTAGTCCTCCATAGTGATCGGATCCTGGAACTGGGCGTTCGGGTTCATGCTGGCGTGGTGCCGATGTGCCACGGCCACGTTGCCCAACTGCTCGTGTGTCGTCCCGTACTTCTCCATGTGACGCCGCGCAACCATCGCGTAGGCAAGTGGGGCGCCGAAGAGTCCGGCGAATGCATCACCGCCGCGAGGGCGCCGGTAGTTTTCGCGGGAACCGGTCGCGGGATTGTCGCCGTAGGAGCAAGCGACAACTGAGGCCTGGCCGAGCTCGATCGCGGTGATCGCATACTGGATCAGCGAAATATTGCTCGCGCCAGCCTGATCGATCGTGCCAACAACCTTCGGGACGATCTGTAGGGCTTCCGCGACGCGCGGCGCCCAGAGCATCGGGAAAGTGGACGAAGGTGCTTTCGTCAGGAGGCCATCGATCTCGCTCATGGCCAGACCGGCATCTTCGGCCGCCGCACGAATCGCCTTCACGTTGTGGCCCAGCTGGGACAGACCAGGGTTGCGCCCGTAAGGGGTGTTACCCACACCAACGATGCAGTAGCGGTTCTTGAAAGGCTCCACACTATGCCCCCGTGTTCCGATGCTCGCGTACGGTTCGCGAAGGAAATGTCTTCGCGGACTTATCCCCTTCGTCGACCCTTTCTGTCGTTCATGTGTGTCCTTTTACGCAGGGGCCCTTGGCCGCGCAATCAAACGGATAATCCGGAACGCGAGATTCCGCTCAGTGGACCACCTGACCGGCAGGAAGGGGTGGCCGGAGGTGTTCCTGGATAGCAACACTTACCGGTTCACTCTCGGAGCTTGAATACGCTTGAGTGGGAAACGATTGCGATCAGGCGACCATGCGCGGTGAGCTCAGCGTTGAAGTGCACGATGTGGTTTCCATTTCGCTCCTCGAACCCGGTGATTTGGCCTCGCTTGTAAAGGATTTCACCTTCTCGTAACGGGGAACGGTGCCAGATTTTGCTGCTCAGGTGAATGGTCATCGGACACTCGAAGTACGAGTGGAGGAGGTCGACAGGGTTGGTCCACAGGCCAGCGGGCACCAGCAGGGGGGAACCTGCGATGGGGAATCCTGATGCTCGTCCAGCGGCCTACACACGGTCAGGCGGGAACTCGACCACCGATTCCATCAGTGCACCGATCTGAGCGGGATCACCTAACGGTTTGCCGCTCCTCGGCGTCAGTTGGCCTGCGGGAATGGAGGGTGGCTCATCATTAAGCCTGAGGGCACCATGAGCACGAGACCGCACTTCTCCTTCGCCAGCAATTTGCCAGTCATGAGTCTTCCCGTTGATGGTGAAGGTGACTTCTTCTCCGTCGTATACCGGTCGCCCGAAGTGCAACTCTGCTCGACCATGTGAGAGCCAACGAGAATCCTGCTCGAGTAGTTTCACCACGAGGTTCTCGTACAGGGTGACCCCTGGGACAAAACCGCCACGGAAGCCCAGCGCTTGGGCCGACTCGTCGCCATGGATTCCCTCGCTCGACGCGTTCTTTGGCCGCACTTTCCATGCACGCGATGTGAACTCGCTCGCCATACTCGCTTCCTCCTGTGGCGTCGCACCTGATCAACCC
>SCVR01000222.1 GCA_004296805.1 Dehalococcoidia bacterium | reverse complement strand
CTTCTTCAATCCGGTCCCGGCGATGAAGTGCGTCGAGGTCATCTCGACTCCCCAGACGCTGCCCGAGGTAACTGACGCTGTGTTCCGCGTGGGTGAGAAGGCCGGCAAGGTCGCCGTCCACGTGAAGGACGGCCCCGGGACGTACGGGTTCGTCGTGAACCGCGTGTACGCGGCTGCTCGCCGCGAGGCGGACAAGATCGTCGAGGCTGGCCTCGCGACCAAGGAAGACATCGACAAGGCCATGAAGACCGGGCGGAACTGGCCCTCCGGCTTCTACGAGCAGCGTGGCGGCATCGGACGGCAGTGGTAGCCGCCTGAGGCACGCTGGCGGATTACGCGGACACGCGAGGACGGTGACCCCATGAAACTCGACGACGTGAAGACCATCGGGATCATGGGGGGTGGCGTGATGGGCGGCGGCATCGCCCAGATCATGGCCATCGCGGGCTACGAGGTGGTCGTCCGCGACCTCACCCACGAACTCGTCAAAGTCACGCAGGAGGCGATCTTCGAGGGCCGGTGGGGGATGAAGCGCGCCGTGGAGCGCGGCAAGCTGTCGTTCGACGAGTGTGCGGCCGCGATCGACCGCATCTCGTTCACCCTCGCCCCCCGCGAGATGCGCGACGTCGACTTCATCATCGAGGCCGTCCCGGAGAAACTCGACCTCAAGCAGCAAGTGTTCGCGGAACTCGACACGCTCATCAAGCCTGAGGCGATCTTCACCACGAACACGTCAGGCTTCCCCGTCGTCGACGTCGCCCGCGACGTGTCGGAGGGGCGCAAGCCGCTCTTCGCCGGTATGCACTACTCCAACCCCGTACCGACGATGAAGATGTGCGAGGTCATCTACACCCCGCAGACCTCTCAGGACACGATCGACGCGGTGAAGGGCGTGGCCGAGAAGGCGGGCCGTGTCGTCTCGATGGTGAAGGACGAGCCCGGCTCGTACGGGTTCGTCATGAACCGCGTCTTCGCCGCTGCCAAGCGCGAGGCGGACAAGATCGTTGAGGCAGGCCTCGCCACCCGCGAGGACGTCGACAAGGCAATGATGACCGGGCGCAACTGGCCCGCCGCCTTCTACGGCCAGCGGGGCGGCATCGGGAAGCAGTGGTAGCGGGCCCGCCCACCACCCCCTCCGCGATCCTCGCCCGCACCCGAGTGGCGTGGGCGGCGCTCGATGCGGCCCTCCGGCCGCTCGACGTTGAGCCCATGCTCCGCCCGCGCACGCCAGAGGGCTGGTCCTTGCGCGATTTCCTCTGCCACCTCGGCAACCCCTGGCTCACCGTGCAACTCGAGGCGTACCTCGACGGCCGCGATCCGACGATGCACGAGTGCTTCGGCCACGAGGTAGAGCCGCTGCCAAGCGAGGATATGGCTACGAACGACGGCCGCAACGCATGGCACCATCGAGCGCTCCGTGGCCTCTCGCTGGAAGAGGTCCACGCGCGCTACCTCGATTTCCGCAGGCGCACGGAGGTCATCCTCCAGCGACTTCCCGAGACCGAGGGCGACGTCATCTACGCGCTCGTCCCGTTCGGACACATCGGCCGGGTGCGGCCGGCGTCACTTGGGGAGCCGATGGCCTACCCGCTGTGGCAGTGGCTCCGCGGCGAGACCTGGCACCACTTCGAGGACCACTTGCCGATGTTCCAGGAGGCCTCGCGGTGACGGCGCGACGTGTTGCTGCTGTCATCCTCGTGTTGCCGCTGACTCTGGCGTTCGCCCTCGGACTGGTCGCGGGGCGCCTCGACGCGACGCTGCTCAACCCCGGCTTTGTGAAGCAGCAGGCGCGCGACCTGCGCCTCTACCAGCGACTGCACGAGGACGGCACGCGACGCCTCGTCCGCGACACGCTCGACCATCCCGAGAAGCGCCCCGCGAACCTCCGCGTGATCGCACTCCCCACCGACCGCACGGCAGAAGACCGGGTCACCGCCCTGGTGCAGTCGTTCCTCCCGCAGTCCTTCGTGCAGAGCGAGACTGAGGAGACCATCGACCAACTGCTCCCGTGGCTCGCGGGACGCAGTGACCACTTCACCATCAACGTGAGCCTGCACGATGGCCTCGTCAGCACGTTCGGCCATCCGACGGCTGGTCAGGCCTCGACGTTCGAGCGGACGTGGCGCGATCTCGGAATGGGTCAGCGGACGGTGTTGAGCATCGCGCGGACGTACGACGCCGACCCGGCGAACGCGGGAAAGCCCGTCCCTGGTGCGCCACCAAACATCCGGACGGTGACGGCCGCTGTCGAACTGCGAGGCGAAAGCGCCGGAACGTGGTT
>SCVR01000221.1 GCA_004296805.1 Dehalococcoidia bacterium | reverse complement strand
AGCACCACGATCCCGACGGCGGCCGCGCTTGCGCCGTACCAGGGGGACTTCCCTCGACCGCGCCACTGCCACTCGCGATCCGCGACCGCCGCGGCGAACGCGCCACCGAGGACCAGCAACCAGCCGAAGCCCTTCCAGCCGAGCGAGACCGAGGGTGACGGCCGAGGCGGGGTGGCCCCGCCCACCTCCACACGGAAGGCGGCGTTCGAGTCGAATCCCTGTTGAGGTGACACAGAGACCGTGGTTGCCCAGATCCCGCGCGCACCGAGAACGGCGGATAGCCGGTACTGTCCGCTTCCGGCTGAGGTGGCGGGAATGGCTTCGTCTGCTACCTGCCCGACGGGCGCGGCGCGCACCGCAACAGAAGCACCCTCGACCGCCCGTCCGCGCGAGTCATGGACCGTGACGGTGATCTCGTTCGTGCCGGGGAGGCCCGGTCGTGCGCGCAGTTCGATCCGCGTGCCATCCGATGCCGTGCTCACCCCACCGGGCAGGGGAGCCTTCAGCGTTTCGCGCGCCGGCAGGGTCGAGGTCATAACCGCGACCGCGGCCAGAAGTCCGAGGCCGCAGGCGACCTCGATGGCGAGCGTGAGGCGCATCCGGTGTCTTGTGCCTCGGGCGAGGGCGGGGAGCGTCCACCGGCGCGTGATGGCGCCGAGGATGACGAGCACGACGAACAGGCACAGTTTCACGACCACGCCTCGGCCGTAGGCGCTCTCGAGGGCGGAGAGTCGAAGCACGTGTACCCAAGCGAGATACGTCCCGGTGGGGCCCGCGACTCCGGCTGCAATGAGCGCGAGCGTCGAGAAGCGACGCAGTGCCTCACTGACCTCCGTGCGTCGTGCGCTCTGCGTCCAGACGATCAGGAGTACCGCGGGGAGACCGCCCACCCACACTGAGACGGCCGCGAGGTGCAGCGCGTCCGCAACGACTGCGGGGGTTGCCAGCCCTCGCACGGCTGCACCGTGGCTGGTGGCGGGGATCGAGGCAAGTGCAATGGCTGCCGCGACGAGCGCCAGCCTCGGTCGGCGCAAGGACACGAGGCTCCCCGCCGCGGCGACGGCGGTGATGCGTACGAGGTACGCGGCACCCCATCGGCCACCGAAGAGATCGAGGGGCGACGCGCCGGTGGCTGAGGCCTGGGCTGTTAGTTGGAGCGCGCCGCCCACGAGGGCGATGCCGGCCGCGACGAACGCGAGGCTGTACAGGCCACTCGTTCGGGCGGCCGGGGCACCGTGCTTCGGATTGCGCACGACGAACGCCAGCACGCTGAGTGTGCCTGCGAGTAGCAGGAGTCCGCTGTCCAGGATGAAGCGGGCCGGGGGCTCCAGCCTCGACGGGAAGAGTGGCGCCATGCTGCTCACCGGGACATCAGTGCTCCTGGCGCCGACGTGGAACGCGTACCGCCCGCTGAGGGGGTGGCCGTCGATGGTCGAGACGTTCTTCCAGTCGACGATGTAGGTGCCACGCTCGAGTGGCAGCAGCGAGACCACGGCCTTCCGCCCACCGTCCTGGATCGCGAGGTCGTCACGCGAGACCCGCTTCCCCTCTGTCGTCGTGACCTCGATCGAGGTGAGGCGGGAGTCGACCGGTTCGGCGAAGGTGAGACTGACTCGACTCGGGGAGAGCGGCAGCACGGCGTCGTCGGCCGGGTCGGAGGCCATCAGGGTGGCATGTGCGAGGAGTCGGTCATCCGGCAGGGCGAGCAAGACCACGAGCGCGACGGAGAACAGGCCGATCGAGGCGAACAGCCTCGTCAGCGGACTTCGCGGGGCACTCGGTTTCAGCATGGTGGATGGAGGGAGGGCCGCAGCCCTCCCTCGCAATCTCCTACTTCTTTCGCGCGGCAATCAGCGAGGCGCCGCCGACGCCCAGCCCGAGGATGCCGACCACGATACCGACGATGCCGATCGTGCGGGCCATGCTGGCGGTGTCTTCGGCGTTTCGCGCAGCCTCGATGGCTTCCTTCGCAGAGCCAGCGACCTCGCGGACCTGTGGCGCGGCGACCGGGAAGGCCAGTTCCGTGGTCGGTTCGATGTCGCCGTACCGGCCAGGGCCGGAGATGAACGTCTCGTTGAACTCCGCTGTACCGACCTTGCCGAAGAAACGCATCTCGTACTGGCCGGGCGCGGTCGGAATGATGTCGGCGGTGTAGTGGCCGGGGTCACGGAAGATGGTCCGCAGGGCGAAGGTCTTCTTCGTGCCGCTGGCCTTGTGCGTGATCTCCACCTGGAGCGTCTTCTCGACGCCCTCAACCGGCTTGTCGCCCTGCGTGATCCGCAGGTCAACGCCGTTCTTTTCGCCCTCAAGCGCGGGTTCACCGATCCAGCCGACGACGAGCTGATACCCCGACACGTCGCGTCGCTCGTGTGCCAGTGCCGCCGAGGGCACCCCGACCATCAACACGACCGCGATCAGCGCGGCCAACCGAAGACGTAGAGACATCTGTCACTCCTTGCAGTCATTCGATGGAGACGAAGGACTGCTAGCCGCGAGGCGGCGGAGTGTTGGGGACAGCGGCGAGAGAGATAGGGACTGGCCTCGTGGCCAGATAGGCGAGGATGAACGTCCCCGCTACGAGCAGCATGACGACGGCGACGGGCAGCACGATCGCAGCCGCGAGCCCGCCTTCGTAGGAAGGAGCGGGCTGGGATGCGGGGACGCCATCCTCAGTGGCTGCGGCACCTGGCGCTTCCCAGAGGTGGGCGTGCGCGTGCGGGCGTCCGTCCAGGCTGATGTGCGTGTGCGCTGGGGACCAAGCGGCAACGTCGGGTGCGACGACACCAAGGAGCAACTGGAGCCCAAGCGCCGCCAGCGCCAGGTAGGCGAGTGTCTGCGAAGGGCGTCCCGAGTGTCGTTCGAGCATGTCGACAGGATATCGAGGGCGTCCGGCCCTCGTCTGTGACCTTCGTCCCGCGATTCAGGCTCCGAAAGCCCTCGGCCGTAGTCATGCAGCGGGCAGTGGCCGGAGGCGCGCGGCTTAGGCGATACTGAGGGCCTTGCGGGGGTAGCTCAGTGGTAGAGCGCCTGCCTTCCAAGCAGGATGTCGCGGGTTCGAATCCCGTCCCCCGCTCCAATGATCTCCGAGCGATCTACTTGATCAGGCCCTCCGGTCGGCCGTCGACCAACGAGTGTGTCGACGCCGATCCGACGGTGTCTGGGGGCGTTGGGGACGCGCAAGCGGAAGTTGCACGATGTCACCGGAGGTCGCCCGGTTCGTGGCTACTACGCGGAGATGGTCGCGCTCTCCAACAGCGCGTTCACCCGCCGGCGGAGGCCGTCAGGCCCCTCGAAGTAACGGTCGATCAGCGAGCCTGCCTCCGGACTCAGTTCCTGGCGCCGTCCGGTCGATGTGGCGAAATTCAGCGCGCGTGCGGCGAGTGCAGCCTCCCGCAGCGAACCGGTCAGACCCGTACGGCTCCCCTGCGACAGGCCGCTGATTGCCTCGACGAGTGGGGCAGGCAGCCGCCAGGCACGGGCGAGCGCGACGCTCAGGTCGAGCGCCGTGTAGCCGAATGCCGACTGCTCCACCTCGCGCCATGGGATCTCACCACGCAACTGGATAGACCGCACGATGCTCAACCCGGCCGGGTCGTCCTCCTCCAGGATCAGCCGTCCGATGTCGTGGAAGAGGCCGGCCGCGTAGGCGTACTCGCGTCCTTCGACGTGTCGTGCGTATGCGAGCGAGGTGGTCACGGTCGCAACGGCGATGGAGTACCGCCAGAAGTCCAGATAGTCGAAGACCTCTGTCTCGATCGGGAGCGCCTCCATCGTCGTGATCAGGAGCGCACTCGAGTGCACGCGCCGGAACCCGATTGCGGCGAGTCCCGCCTCGAGGCTGCGTTTGGCTGTGCGTTCGTGCCACGGACCATCGCCGCGCGACACGTCCGCGAGTCGCTTTTCGACGTTGGCGTCAAGCCGAATGATTGCCGGAAGCACCGTCATCGCGCCGGGTAGCGACTCGTTCACGCTGAGGAGCTGGTACATCGCAGCAGGCATGGGATGCCTGAGCGCGGCGTTTGACGCGACTTCTGAGATCGAAATCGATACGGCAGCCGACATTACACGCTCGCTTTGAGCGCAGGCGGACGAACCAGAATGGGTTCGCTCTTCCTCACGCTACCGACCATAACGTGTGGGTTCGGACGTCTGTTGGGGTCAACCTGACAGATCGGTCGACGGCGACCGGTATCTGACGGCTTGATGAGGTTTGGCTGACTGCGCCTGAACGACCGAGGCCGAAGGACTCACCCGCGAGATGCGCCCAGGCGCGGTGAATGTGCACCCGCAGTCGGCAAGACCGAGTGGGTCTTCGTGAGGCCAGTGGATGTTGCCATCTCCTGATCGAGTTGGTCGGGATGTTGATCGACCGACCATCGACCGACAGGCACTCGCCTCACCGGCTCAATACAGCAGCGCGGACTCCGCCTCGAGCGCACTCCGCTCGTCTTCGCTCAAGGGTGCCATGTCTGATGCGGTCTCAACGTTCTCGATGACCCTCGAGGGGTGGCGGGCCCCGGGGATCACCGTGGAGACGCCGGGGTGGGCGAGTGCGTACCGCAGGAGGTTGCGGGGAGTCAGGACGCCGCGGTACCCACTGGCGATGCGGCCTCGCATCTCGCTCGTCCGTCCGGAGCCTCCGAGGGGGCGCATCACAATGACGCCTATGTCGCGAGCATGCGCGCGCGTGATGAGGTCGGCGGTCTGGGGGTAGAAGGCAGAGTACTCCACCATCACGGTGTCGAAGTCATCGCCCTCCACGATCCGTTCGAGCACCTCGATGCTGTGAGTGGAGACGCCGACGTGCCGGATGATCCCGTACTCCCGCATCTCC
>SCVR01000220.1 GCA_004296805.1 Dehalococcoidia bacterium | reverse complement strand
GCCTCATACATCACCGGCACCGCCATCAACATCGACGGCGGCTCATCCCCGGTCGTGTAGCGGATGGACGGGCTACGCGCGTCCTCGACGTCGCATCAGGAACACACCCGCGGCGATCAGGGCCAGCACCGCCGCAGCGATGCCTCCGTATAGGGCGAGCGGCGTCCCGCCGGCAGACTTCGGCGTTGGCGGCGCCTGTCCGGGCTGCACGATGATCGCGGACCCCGCAGAGACCGCCACGGTCTTCCCCGCCGAAGTCACCTCCACCGTGCCCTCGTTGACCTCCACCTTCACCGAACCGCCCTCGATGACTTCGGTGCTGAACTGCGTCCCGCGCACCGAGACCGACACCATCCCACGAGGGTCAGGCACACGGATCACCCAGTTGCGGCTCTTGATGTCCATGAACATCCGGCCGCGCATCTGGATGAGGGACTTCTTCTCCGGGTCAGCCGCGATCAAGGCCGTCTTCGGGCCGAGGTCGATCCGTGATCCATCACTGAACCGCACGGTCGCGGGTTCTCCCTTGGTGATGATGGCGTCGCCCTTGCCCAACGGGGCGCCCCCGGCCGGCACCGTGGCCGGCACCTTCTCCCCGGGGCGCAGGAACAGCGGCGTCAGCGTCTCGAGGGTCGCCTTGACTGGCGGGTTGTCGGCCGGCGGCTGCCCGTTCCCCTGCTGCGTACCCTTGTCGTCCTTGAGGGTGTCGAGTTGCCCGTCACCGGTCCACGGCTGCGCTCGGTACTGTGCTACACATGCCGCGAGCACCGAGCTCGGCATTTCATCAGAGGTCCACTCACCGACGTGGTCTTCGATCATCTGCCAGACGCCAGCATCGCCACTGATTGCCTGGCACAACTCGCGCTTCACGGTGGCCGTGGACCCCGCGTCCTTCGGCGGCGGCACTGTTGGAACGGTCGGGAGCGCTGGCGCCACTCCGACCGGTGCGTTGGCGTTCGGGGTACCCGATGGCGCCGCGTTCGCGCCCGCGCTCGGTGCTGCAGGCGCGGCAGCCGAGGCCGTCGGGGCGGCCGTCCGCACTGCGGTTGGCACGGTCGTCGGAACGCTCGTGGGCGCGGCGGTGGGTGTGCTCGTTGGGGCTGGCGCGGGCGGTGAGGGTGCACCTACCTCCGGCGCTGTGAACGGAATCACGGCCGAGCCTGAGTACTCCGGGTCGGTTGTGACCCCGCGCCCAACGATCGCATTGCCGATCAGCGATCCTGTCACCGCGACGCGGCCCGCATTCCCGTGGCCGAACCCCCAGGTCAACGCCTGCGCCGTCCCGCTCACTGCCACGGCCTCGTCGAAGGCGTTGAAGTCGCCACCGCACTCGGCCGGCCCGTTCGTCAGCACGTCCTGATAGCTGCCGCGGTGTCGCGCCGTCCCTGTGACTCCCGAGGCTCCAAACGTCAGGGTGAGCGTCACGGTGCCGCTGTACGTCGTGCGCCACGTGCAGGTGCTGTTGCTGAAGGTGCCCGAACCGCCGAAGCTCCCGCTGAACGTCCGTGCTGACTGCGCCTCGACCGCGTGTGGCCGTGTGCCGGCCAGCACACCGGTCAGCGCAAGGGTCACGGCAGCGGCGATGCCGCCCTCGATCAACCAGCGCGCCATTCGACGCATGTGACGTGGTTGCATGCCGCCCCCCATATTCCCGGGCGAGGCGCTCTGATTTGCCTCAGTCTAATTCCGCGACGCAAGGTGCCATTCGTCGTACTGGCGCCCCGCGCGAGGCAACCACCGCCCAGGCGCTACTCTCCCCCCGCACGGACCGAGGACCAGCGGATGAGCGACACCGGAATCGATATCACCGTCGAGTACTGCGCCGAGTGCGGCTACT
>SCVR01000219.1 GCA_004296805.1 Dehalococcoidia bacterium | reverse complement strand
AGTTCCGGGTCGCGGAAGCCGATGACGTCTCCCACGTCGTAGCGGTCCGCGGCGCGGAGCAGCACGAGGTCGTTCGCCGTGATGTGGGGTTGCATGGAGTTACCGACGACGAAGAAGTAGGCGAACTTCCCGCCGAGGTTGACCGGGGCGAAGAGGATCCAGAGGGCGGCGACAAACAGCAGAGACGCGGCACCGGAGATGCCCGCATGAAACGGGTTGATCCGGCGTCGCGGCTTGCTGGTTGCAGCGGTCGTCTGTGCCATGCCTCGGCTCCGAACCCGGGGGCGCGCTGGGCGCCCCCGGCTATGGGAGGTCCTCGACTAGGTCGTCAGGACGATGATGAGCGTGGACACGGCGGCGACGGTCAGGCCGGACGTGGCGCACGCTGTGACGGAGTCAGAACCGCCGACGATGGCGGAGTCGCAGTTGAACCACGTGGTGCCGTTGTCACCCGAGACGCGGGCCCGAGTAGGGTCCGGGCTGCTGGGCGAGTACGAGAACGTGATGGAGTCCACGTTCCGCGGGTCGCTCGCGTTCACGTTGTAGACGATCGACGAGATGGTGTAACCGGACACCGCGCCGGAGCCGGAACCAGCCACTGTGGCCGGGACCGTGTTCGCAGCGGTGTAGGCCATGCCACCCACGGCCATGACCGTGGCACCAGCCACGGCACTCATCAGGAACGATCGACCGAACAGATCAAACAGGAACATGGTGGGAACCCTTCCTCAGACGTCCGTTACTGACTCAGGACGACAATGAGCGTTGACGCGCCAGCCACAGTGGCACCCGAGGTGGCGCAGGCGGTGACCGAGTCGGAGCCGCCCACGATGGCCGAGTCACAGTTGAACCAGGTGGTGCCGTTGTTGAGCGACGCGCGTGCCTTCGTGGGGTCAGGGGCCCCGGGGGAGTACGCGAACGTCACGGAGTCGATGTTCTGCGGGTTGGAGGCGTTGAGGTTGTAGACCACGCCGGACACCGTGTAACCGGACACGCCGCCGGAACCAGAACCCGCAACGGTGGCTGGGACAGTGTTCGCTGCGGTGAAGGCTGCGCCACCGGCCGCGACCAGCGCCATCCCGGAAAGGCCGCTCAGGATGAAGGAGCGACGGAAGAGGCGGAAGAACAGCATCTGTTACCCCAAAGTTGCGGTGCCGCTCCGATGGCCATCTGCCACCGCGACACGTGTTGTCTGAGACATCCATGTCCCGCCATGGAGAAGGCTATGAAAGGAGGTGTGTGGTCTTAGGAGTGGATCGGTGAAGTTCGGGTAAAGGCGGAGTCAGAAATCCATCTCACAGAATCCGTTTGCCGTCAGACACACGCGTCCCAAACGCGGCTACTGGCGTCCGGGGAGTGGTTGGACGAGCGCGGTGGTGGCCCCGCGGGGGATCCACGGGGTCTCGCAGCGGTAGCGGGCGGGTGCCTCCCGGTCACAGTGGACCCAGCGGGCGCCATCCAGGTCCCAGCGGCCGAGGACGGCGCTGCCGGCATCCGCGTCCAGTTCGGCGATGAACCCGACCAGGCGGCGAGAGTCGTCCGGGTCCACGGTCTGGTAGATCGCCACTGGCTGCGCAGGCGTGGTGGCGGAGGCGGTGTCCACCCCTCGAGTGACCTGTCCGAGCGCCATCACGACGAGCGGGAGCGAGAGCCATCGGCCCATATCGAAGAGCACAGCCGCGTCCTTGCCGGGAGCCCAAGAACCCCTAAGGGAGTCCCCGATGGAATCCTCGGCAGGACGGGGCGCACCCGTAGGGGTGCGGGCAGCGCAGGTGGGTATTCCCCGATGTTGGAACCGGGGAGGGCCCGCAGCGGTCAGAGCGCGGTGCTGCGAGCGAATGCCGACGACGTGTTGTTGGTGCCCAGGATGAGATTTGAACTCATACGCCCTTACGGACACTGCCCCCTCAAGACAGCGTGTCTGCCTATTTCACCACCTGGGCCCGGAACCGACACTGGCAGGAGTGGAGGGACTCGAACCCCCGACCGGCGGTTTTGGAGACCGCTGCTCTTCCAACTGAGCTACACTCCTGCGCGCCGGTGACCGAGTGTACCAACGCATTCCGGCTCGCGGAACCCCGAAACACCTTCGCCCAAATCCGCCGTGGCGGCTCAGCGCCCGTCGCTCAGCCCGAGGTTGGCGCGCACCCGAGGCGGAAAATTCGAGCAGATCGCGTCCACCCCGGCATCCCGTACCCGGGCGAGGTCAGCGGGCTCGTCGACCGTCCAGGTATATGCGGCCAGGCCTCGCCGATGGATTGCCCGCACCGTCGCTTCGTCCGCCAGATCGTGCGACATGCTGAGGGCTGACAGGCCGTGTCGGACCGCCAGAGCCGTGGCTTCTCCGGCGTAGCCGTATCGCTCGAGGGAACCACGCTGCAGATTGAGGCCGACGGGCACTTCCGGGAGCGCTCCTCGGCAGGCGATCGCTACTTCAGGATCGAACGCCCAGATCCAGCACCACTCCGCTGCGTCCGCCGCGCGCACCTCGGCTGCGACTGCCTCATGGATGCCACGCTGCTTCACCTCAATCACGAGGATGGCCCGGCTGCCGATGTGGTCCAGGGTCTCGGCAAGCGTCGGGACGGGTTGCGGCCCGATGCCGTGGATCGGGCGGGTGCGCACGGTCGCGAGTTCGTCCGCGGTCACGTCCACCAGGACGCGCGCGTCCCCGGTGGTGCGCTCCAGCGTCGCGTCATGGAGCAGGACGACCCGGCCGTCGCGCGTCGCGCGCACGTCGATCTCCACGCCATCGACGCCGTCGGCGAGTGCCGCGTCGATGCCAACCAGAGTGTTCTCCGGCATCGTGCCCATGTTGGTCCGGTGCGAGATGACGAGAGGGTGCGCCACAGTCGCCCTCCTCAGTTGACGCGGTGCTACGCCTTCAGCTTGCGGAAGATCGCCTGCGGGAGTGCGTTGAGGACGAGAAACATCCATCGCAGCGGAGACGGCGCCCAGACCACCGAAGCACCCCCGTCCAGACCTGCGACGATCGAAGCCGCCACCTGGTCCGCGGACTGGGCGAGCATCCGGGGCTTCATGCCTGCAGTCATCTGGGTCCTAACGAAGCCGGGCCGGACCACCATCACGCGCGCACCGGAGCCTCGGAGTGCCTCGCCCAGCCCTCGGGCGAACGCATCGAGACCGGCCTTTGTCGATCCGTAGACATAGTTGTCTCGACGAGGACGCTGGCCCGCCACGGAGGACATGACCACGAGCGTTCCCTGCCCTTGTGCGCGCAGCGCCGCGGCCGCGGCCAGGCCGCTGGAGACGGCGCCCGCATAGTTCGCGATCGCGGCGTGTCCGGCGGCGGTCGGGTCCGCCTCGAAGGTCTCCTGATCGCCGAGGACGCCAAAGGCGAGGATGACGAGGTCGAAGTCCCCGTGGGTCGCGAAGGTGTGGGCGATGTCCGGCGCGTGCGTGTCGATGGCTTCGGCGTCGAAGGGGAGGACGATGACCTCCACCCCCTTCGCGGCCAGGCCCCGCGCACCCTCGCGCATCACCTCGGGACGGCGGCCGAGGAGCACCGCTCGACGTAGCCCGCGGGTGGCAAGGCGATCGAGCGTCGCGAGGGCGATCTCCGACCCACCTCCCAGCACGAGTGCTGAGCGGACGCGGCCCAGGGCATCAGTCATCGGGCGTCTCCCATCGAATGAGGTCCTGCGCCGCGGACACGCGCCGAGGCCGGCGCGGTGATGCCGAGGCGGCGGTCGAGGTCAGAGGTGAGGCGACCCTGGGGGTCGATGCGCGCCTGCACCTCGCGCCACTCATCGATCCGCGGGTACATGACGTCGAGCCACTCGGGGCGCATGCGAGCGTCCTTCGAGAGGTAGATCCGGCCTCCGCCGTCAGCAACCTCGCGGTCGAGGCCATCGAGGAAGGACGCCAATTCGTCGCCACGTGCGGCAGGCAGGTCGACGGCCAGCGTCCAGCCGGGCATCGGAAAGGAGAGGTGGCCCGGGTTGGCAGCGCCGAAGCGCTTGAGGACGGCGAGCGTGGCGGGCACGGGGCCGTGGACGAACGCCTCGACGAGCCGGCGGAGACGGGCTTCCTCGCCGAAGGGGATCACGCATTGCCACTGCAAGAAGCCGCGTGGCCCGTACACACGGTTCCACTGATCCACGATGTCGAGTGGATAGAAGAACGTCTCCAGCGGCAGCAGTTCACCGAGTCGCTCAGCGGGGGCCTTCCGGAACCACAGCTCGTTGAACATGCGGGAGGTCAGGCGGTTCACGACCTGCGACGGAAAGATCGGCGGTGCCGGGGGCGCCGGACGGGGCCTCCAGCGGCGGGCATCCTCGCGCTTGCGCTCCTCGAGCGCTTCGAGCGGCGCGTGGTCGCCGCAGGTGAGGACGCCTCGGCCCATATGGGCACCGGCGGTCACGAGGTCGATCCAGGCGACCGAGTAGTGCGTGCGAGTGTCGTAGTCGGCCATCAACGACATGGTCTGGTCGAGGTCGTTGGTCCGATAGGTGTCGACGGTGATGAACCGCGTCGCTGCGGGTGTCAGGCGGACGCGGGCCTCGACGATGACGCCAGTCAGCCCCATGCCGCCGGCAGTTGCCCAGAACAGCGCCCGGTCCGATTCCGGTGTGACGACGCGCGTCTCACCGGAGGGCAGGAGCAGCGTCATCGAGTCAACGTGCTGGGTGAAGGTGCCCTCGACGTGGTGGTTCTTGCCGTGGACGTCCGAGGCGATGGCGCCGCCGATGGTGACATGTCGGGTCCCCGGTGTGACCGGGATGAACCACCCCGCGGCGATGGCGGTGGTGATCAGCGCACCGAGGCTGGTGCCTCCGCCAACATCGACCGCGCCGGTCTCGGGGTCGATCGGTCCAATGAAGTCGATCGCAGTCGCATCGAGGACGAGGCCTCCGCCGTTCTGCGCTGCGTCTCCGTAGGCACGGCCGAGCCCCCGGGCGGTCGTCCCTCGCGGGCCCGCTCCCATGAGGGCAGCGGTGGCGCCAGGGATGTCCGTGGGGCGCACGATGCGGGCGACGGTCGGCCCGGTGCGGCCCCAACCGGTGAGGGGGCCTCGATGTTCCGTGGTGGCACCAGCCTGTTGCTTACCGGGCATGTGCAGCCTCGCTCTTCCGCGCGGGTGCGAAGACCCAGAGGCGCAGGAACGTGAAATTCCAGACGATCACGGTACCGATGCTGGTCACCTCGGCGAGCGCGAGCCCGAAGGCGGACTCCCCAGCAACGGCATGCACCGTATGGAATACCAGTGCCGAGACGGCGGCGCTGGAGGCGAAAGTCAGGGCGAATCGAGTCATTGTTCCGGCGGAGTCCCCTGAGTGCTGCTCGCGGAACGCGATCCGGGAGTTGAGGAAGTACGCGAGCACCGACGTCAGCACGTAGGCAGCAGTCGAAGTCAGCGTGGCCTCGGTGCCACTTCGCCAGTCGAAGGCCGCCACGGCGGCGGCGAAGAGCACGAAGTTCAGTGACGTGGTGAAGCCACCGATCAGGAGGTACCCGACGAGCTGGCGGATGGCGGGCGGCAGGACGTTGAAGCGTGCGAGCACGGTCTCTTCCTTAGCGACGCCCCTCGATGGTAATGCTCAGAAACGAGGGAGGCGCCCCTGTAGGGCGCCTCCAGTCCGCTCACCAGCGTCGATGCCTGCTAGTCGTCACCGTGGCCACGGTCGCGGTCGTTCCGGTCTCGGCCAGAGCGGTCGCAGCCACCGCGATCGTAGCCGTCACGGTCGTACCCGTCACGGTCGTAGCCGTCGCGGTCGTAACCCTGCGAGTTGTACGACTCGTCGCCCTTGTGGGCCTGGAGGTTGCCACCGTCGAGCTTGCCGCTGACGGATGAGAGCAGCGTGCCGCCGGCGCTGTAGACCCGGATGTTCACCGTGTCGTTCCGCCCTGGCTCACCGGCATCGATGAAGGTCGCTTCCACTCGCTTGCCGTCGGACGAGCGTCCCACCAGGGTGAGGGTGTTGAACCCCGCCCTCGGCTGTCCCTGGCTCACGCCGGAGGTGGTCGAGCAAACGACGCTCGTCACGGTCGAAAGGTTGAAGTCAATATTCCGGTAGTGGTCGTGGTACTCGAAGGCCTTCTTCGAGATTCCGTCGCACGAGATGGATCCACCCCACGTGTATCGCTTCGAACCATCCTTGATGTTGCCACCGACGTTCATCCAGCCGCCGTTGCCGGTGGGCGCGGCGGCCGGCGTGATGGTCACGTTGCCACCACCATTGCCACACGGCTGCGCGCAGGAGACCGGGCCTGCGTTCACAACGAGCGGCTGACCCGCTGCGCCGGTGACCGTGGCCACGATGACCAGTGTCTTCTCCTCATCGACAGCGAGGCTGCCGACATTCCACTGAGAGCCCGAGGAGGGCGTCGTGCTGACGAGCGTCAGGCCAGCGGGCAGCGTCCACGGCACCAGCACACCCGTGGCGCCGGCGGTGCCGACGTTCTTGGCCTTGATGGTGATCGTGACGTTGGTGCCCACCGTCGGCGTTGGGTTGTCGACCGTCACCGTGATCGTGACCGCGGGGGCCAGCGCCACCGTCGGCGTGATGGTCACCGAACCGCCACCACTGCCACAAGGTTGCGAGCACGTAACCGGGCCTGCGTTCACGACGAGCGGCTGACCCGCTGCACCGGTGACCGTGGCCACGATGACCAGTGTCTGCTCCTCATCGACAGCGAGGCTGCCGACGTTCCACGGGGAGCCCGTGTTCGGGGTCGTGCTCACGAGGGTGAGCCCGCCCGGCAGCGTCCATGGCACCAGCACGCCCGTGGCACCGGCGGTGCCGACGTTCTTGGCCTTGATGGTGATCGTGACGTTCGTGCCGACCGTCGGGTTCGGGTTGTCGACCGTGACCGTGATGGTCACGTTCGGGCTACCCGGGATACCCACATTGAAGGTCGTCGAACCGGTGCCCGTGCCCGGGTTGGGTTCGTTCATCGAGGTGATGGTCGCCGTGTGGGTGATCGAGGTGCCACCCGTACCAGCGTTCACCGTCAGCACGAGCGTCAGTGTCTGTGAGCCGCCAGCGGGCAGGCCGCCGAGGGTCCAGGTCCCGCCACCGTAAGTGCCCTGGCTCGGCGTGGCGCTGACGAGGGTTAGGCCACCCGGGACGGGGCTGTCGATGACGATGCCGCTCGCACCTGCGTCGCCGATGTTCGTGGCCGTCACCGTCACGGTGACCGTGTCACCCGGCAGCGGGTTCGCGGGGATGCCCGTGACCGTGATGTTCACGTTCGGGCTCCCCGGGAGAACCGTGCCGTAGACCTCGAGCTCAGCGATCGAGGAGAACTCCGCGCCACCCGCCGGGGTGCCGATAAGCCGCAGGTAGCGACCGTCGGCCGTGAACGGGATGTCGTAGGCGGTGAAGTTCGGGGCGGCGTTGCCCTGGTAGCCGGTCACCGTGGCGACCGTGGTCCAGGTCACACCATCGTCCGACACCTCGATGCGCGGGGCCGAGGTGAAGTAACCACCATCGAAGAAGTGCATGCCGTCCACGAACTTGGCGCCCGTGAAGTGGTAGCGGTTCGCCCAGCGGTACCCGAAGTAGTCGGGGCCAGACGGGGCGAAGAAGTCGAAGGTGTCGTACTGAGCACCGGCGTTGTTGGAGCCAGGGATCGGGTACGAGATGTCGCGGATGACCTCGAGGTTGTGGTTCCCGCCGCCGAGGGGCGCCGGCACACTCGTGATCAGCAGGTTCGCGAGCGGGGCGATGTTCGGGTCACCCAGGACGCCGACTGGCGTGATGGTCACCGTCACGGTGCCGCCGCTACCGCAGGAGCTGGTGCAGGACACCGGTCCTGCAGTGACGACGATCGGCTGGCCGGGCGTGCCGGTCACGGTCGCCACGATGACGAGCGTCTGCTCCTCATCAACGGCGAGGTCCCCGATGTTCCACGGGCTGCCGGTGTTCGGCGTCGTGCTCACGAGCGTGAGCCCAGCGGGCAGCGTCCACGGCACGCTCACACCGGTCGCACCAAGGGTGCCGACGTTCTTGGCCTTGATCGTGATGGTGACGTTCGTGCCGACCGTCGGGGTCGGGTTGTCGACGGTCACGGTGATCCGCACGTCTGGCGCGCCTGGGATCAGCGTGCCGTAGACCTCGAGCTCAGCGATCGAAGTGAATTCGGCGCCGCCCGCGGCCGTGCCGATCAGCCGCAGGTAGCGACCGTCAGCCGTGAACGGGATGTTGTAGGCGGTGAAGTTCGGTGCCGCGTTGCCCTGGTAGCCAGTCACCGTGGCGACCGTGGTCCAGGTCACGCCGTCGTCCGACACCTCGATGCGTGGCGCGGAGGCGAAGTAGCCGCCGTCACCGAAGTGCATGCCGTCCACGAACTTGGCGCCCGTGAAGTGGTAGCGGTCCGGCCAGCGGTACCCGAAGTAGTCCGGGCCGGACGGCGCGAAACCGTCAAACGTGTCGTATTGCGCGCCTGCGTTGTTCGTTCCCGGGGTCGGGTACGAGAGGTCGCGGATGATCTCGAGGTTGTGGTTTCCACCACCGAGCGGCGCGGGGACGCTCGTGATGAGGAGGTTGGCGAGCGGGGCAATGTTCGGATCGCCGAGCACCCCAGTCGGGGTGATCGTGACCGTGCCAGTGCCCGGGCCGGCCCCGCACGAGCCGGTGCACGTCACCGGGCCAGCAGTCACGACGATCGGCTGGCCGGGGGTGCCGGTGACCGTCGCGACGATGACGAGCGTCTGCTCCTCATCGACGGCAAGGTTGCCCACGTTCCACGGGCTGCCGGTATTCGGCGTGGTGCTCACGAGCGTGAGGCCCGCGGGCAGCGTCCACGGCACGCTGACGCCAGTGGCGCCTGCCGTGCCGACGTTCCTGGCCTTGATCGTGATGGTGACGTTTGTTCCGACCGTCGGCGTCGGGTTGTCGACGGTCACGGTGATCCGCACGTCTGGAGCGCCCGGGATCAGCGTGCCGTAGACCTCGAGCTCAGCGATCGAAGTGAACTCCGCTCCGCCGCCAGCCGTCCCGATCAGGCGGAGGTATCGACCGTCTGCCGAGAAGGTGAGCGGGTAAGCGGTGAAGTTCGGGACAGTGTTGCCCTGGTAGCCGGAGACCGTGGTCACCGTCGTCCAGGTGGTGCCGTCGTCAGACACCTCGATGCGTGGGGCGGAGGCGAAGTAGCCGCCGTCACCGAAGTGCATGCCGTCCACGAACTTGGCGCCGGAGAAGTGGTAGCGCGCGGGCCAGCGGTACCCGAAGTAGTCGGGGCCGGAGGGCGTGTTGGCATCCCATGTGTCGTACTGCGCGCCTGCGTTGTTCGTGCCCGGGGTCGGGTACGAGATGTCACAGATGATCTCGAGGTTGTGGTTCCCGCCGCCGAGCGGCGCCGGGACGCTGGTGATCAGCAGGTTGGCGAGCGGGGCAATGTTCGGGTCGCCGAGCAACGCGGCCACGGTGATCGACGAGGATGCCGAGGTCGGCGTGCCCGTGTTGATCTGGTTCGAGGTGCTGATCGACGCGTTGTTGGTAATGGTCTGGCCGTTGGTGCCAGAGTTCACCGTTGCCACCAGGGTCAGAGTCGCGGAGCCATTGCCCGCCAGTGTCGGGACGGTCCAGACATTCGCGGCGTAGGTCCCGTTGCTGGTCACCCAGCTGACGAGGGTGAGACCGGCCGGGAGGGCATCCGCAATGGTGATGCCGGTGGCGGGCGTGAGGTTGTGGCTCGTGAGGGTGACCGTGAACGTCACCTGGGTCCCCACGTTCGGGGTCGGGTTGTCCACCGTCTGACCGAGTGTGAGGTTCACGGAGTTCGAGGCGGTGATGTCACCACCGTAGACCTCGAATTCGGCGACGGAGGTGAACTCGGACGCGCCGCCGGCCGTCCCGATCAGGCGGATGTATCGCCCCGATACGGGTGCCGTGAAGTTGAAGACGTACCGGTTGAAGTTGTGCCCGTCGTCATTCACATAGGCTGGGGAGATCGTGGCGGGGACAGTCGTCCACGTGCTGCCGTCGCCGGACACTTCGATGTGCGGGCCACCGACGAACCAGCCACCATCCGTGAACTGCATGCCCTCGGTGTAGGCAGCGCCCGTGAAGATCTTCGTCGTGTTGAACCGGTACGCGTACCAGTCCGGGCCGGTGGCGGCGTTGAGGCCGTTCCACGTGTCGAACTGCGCCAGTGGCTCTACCGCGTCAACGCCCGGGGCGTAGCCGTTGTTGAGTACTGAGAGCGTGGGTGCTCCCTGACCGACGCCGGCCATGTGGCTGCCGAAGATCTCGAGAGCCGACGGGGCGATGTTCGGGTAGTAGCCGCCTTCACCGGGTTCGAGTTCGGCGTAAACCTCGATCTCTGAGGCGGAGATGTAGCCGGGTGAGCCACCGGCCGGCCCGATGATCCTCATGTACTTGCCGGAACGCGGCGTGGCGAACGTGAAGGTGTAGTGGTTGAAGGACTGGCTCGCGGCGTTCGGATAGACCGGCACGGCGTCCGCCGCCGTCTTCATCAGGTTCCAGTCATTGCCGTTCGAGGAGAGCTCGATGCGGAGGTTGGACCACCAACCACCCTCGGCCGTCTCCTGACCGCCGTACAACTCGATGCGCGTAATGGTGCGCTGCGTTGGCCAGCGGTAGAGGAAGAACACGTCGCCGGAGTTCGGCGCGCCGATGTTGGTGTCGAACTGCAGCGAAGGGTTGAACGAACCCGGCGCGGGCTTGATGCCGTCGCGGAGGACCTCGAGGTCACGCGAGCCGTTCCCCGTGGTCGGGAAGACGCTGGTACCGACGAAGTCCGCATACGGGGCGATGTTGTCGATTGGGACGACACCACCAGGGACAAACACCTGGAATTCGGAGACCGAGGTGAACTCCGCGGTGCCACCGGCGCCGCCGATGACGCGGATGTACTTCGCGGTAATCGCGGGGACAAAGTCCCACTGGTACGAGTTGAAGGGGATGCCGTCGTTCCCGTTCGGGTAGGGCGGTGAGGCGTCATTACCGCCGGCGACCGTTGTCCATGTGGTGCCGTCCGGGGAGGTCTCGAGCCGGATGGTGTTGAAGAAGCCGCCGTCCGGGAAGACGTAGCCCTCCGTGAAGACGACGCGCGCGACCTGCTGTGGTGTGTCCCATCCGTAACCGTAGAAGTCCTCGCCGTTCGCGGCGTTGTTCCCGTCCCAGGTGTCGTAAGAGAAGGCGGTGGGGCCCGAGTAGCCGTCGCGCATCACGTTGAGGTCGTGGGACGAAACACCGAGCGGGTTGGTCACGGAAACGAGCAGCGTAGTCGCCTGAGAGGCGATGTTCGGTCCGACACTCGCTTCGGCGCGCGTCGGCTCGTTGGTCTGCGCCACGAGGGCCAACGCCATGAGCGCCGCCAGCGTGACGGTGCCGGCCTTCCAGGAGGCTCGCTTCACGAACGCAAACACGTGGTGTCGCCGCATCTCAATACCGCCTCAAACGCACGCCGACCACGAGGGTCGCTTGCAGGTATGGCCGGAGGCTACGGATCGGAAGGGAGCAGCCTCCATGGACAACCAGTTGAGATCGCGTAAACCCGCGGCTCGCTTGGTCTGGAACGGTCTCTGGCGCCGGAGGCGGAGTACGGCGCGTGGGAGCGGGACGAGTTCCATGGCCATGATACCGAATCTGACAGCAGCGAAAAGATGCCATCAGTCAGGAAAGGCTCTATTTCCGAGATTGCGACATAACGAAACGAATCGGACGAATCTAGGAGCGCGGAGGTGGAATTGGTGCGACACCCTGCGCCTGCTCAGCAGTGGAAAGCACGCGGTACAGCCGGAGATGGGCCTCGGGAATGTCGGTCACGAACGAGGCCCACGGTGCGCCATCGCGGTACAGGGTGGGGAAGCGCTTGAGCAGGGGGCTCGCGAGCACTTCGGTAGGGTCGCGGAGCAGGATGTAGTTCACCTTGTTCACCGGGTCTTCGAGGATCTGGGCGTGGTCGCGGTTCGGGTCGGAGACCAGACGTGACTGGTCTTTCACGAAGAGCTGGACGGAGCCGCCAATCAGGCCGTCGATGAGCACGGTGGAGTCTGGCCGTGACTCGTGAAGGTCGTTGATGACCGCAGCGGTGGTGCGCTGGATGCGGTAGTCATTGCCCAATGAGCGGTTGAGGTTCCTCGGATCAGCACTCCAGAACGCGCTGGCGAAGAGGCGCTCGTCCTCGCCGCCGGGGACGTGGGCCATCGTATAGAGAGTGGCGAAGCAGGAGATGAGCAGCGCGGCGGTCCCGAGGGCATAGATGCGCGCGCGCCCCCCCGGCAGGTAGTCACGGGCCACCTGGGCAACCAGCAGGGGCATGAAGCCCACCGGGTACACCCAGAACCGGTGCATCGGGAGCAGCTGACCCCGGAAGATCTGTGACCATTCGAACACGGGGCCGACGGCCGCCATGCCGACGAGCATCGCGGTGACCTTGTCCCGCTTCCACACGCAGCGGACTCCGACGATCACGAGTAGCGGCAGGAACAGCGGGAACAGGCTGGTCACCCGTTTCGCGCTCCACCAG
>SCVR01000218.1 GCA_004296805.1 Dehalococcoidia bacterium | reverse complement strand
CCCGGCAAGTCTGGCACACCAGCGTCGAGTGTTTCGACGCCGCCGGCACCCTCGTGGGGAGCGGCACCGGGACGTTCGTCGTGGTGCCTCGGTAGGGTTTGCCCGACGATTTCACGCGAACGTCACCTAGATACTCCGTAACCCGATTGAGCAGGGCATCCTCGGACGGCTATGGTGAGCCGGTAGCGCGCGATGCGCGTGGAGGGCCCGGCGATGGCCGATGACCCAGCCCCCACCGAGCGCGAGCGTCCCGATCCAAAGCAGATCGACCGCAAGGCGCGTTTCCAGATACCGGCGAACCGCCCCCCGAAGCAGGACCCAGTCGAGCGGGTGAAGAACTGGGAGGAGGTCTCCTTCCTGTTCGACCCCGAGGTCGCGAAGGTCGAGGCGAACCGCTGCATCCAGTGCCCCGCCGCGCCCTGCACGAAAGCCTGCCCCGTACACAACGACATCCCCGGTGCGCTCTGGCTGCTGGAGCGCAACGATTTCGGTGGTGCCGCGGACGTCTTCCGCGAAACCAGCGAACTGCCGGAAATGTGCGGCCGCCTGTGCCCGCAGGAGCGGCTGTGCGAGGGCCACTGTGTCGTCGGCAAGAACGCTCTGCCGGTGGCGATCGGGAAACTTGAAACGTTCGTCACCGAGTGGCAGCGCGAGCATGGAGGCATCCCCGCCTCCCCGCTGGTACCGAAGACCGGGCGGCGCGTCGCAGTCGTCGGCACGGGGCCAGCCGGCATCGCCGTCGCCGAACGCCTCGCGAAGCGCGGCCACTCGATCGTCATGTACGAGGCCTGGCCGGAGCCCGGTGGTGTCCTGCGCTACGGCATCCCCGACTTCAAACAGAACAAGCCCGCCGTCGACCGCAAGTTCGATGACCTGCGCGCCCTCGGCATCGAGGTGGTGACGGGCGTACGCGTGGGCACCCAGATCTCATGGCAGACCGTGCGCGCCGGTGTCGATGCAGTCTTCCTCGGCATCGGGGCGTCAGAGGGCGCGCGGCTGGCTATCCCGGGCGAGGACGCGCCAGGTGTGATCAGCGCGACGGAGTTCCTCGTCCGCGCGAACCTGCCCCCGGAGCACTTGCCGGAACCGCTGCGTGCCCCGCTCGGTTCTCCGCAACGCGTCGTGGTCGTCGGCGGCGGCGACACCTCGATGGACTGTGTGCGCTCGGCGAGGCGTCTCGGCGCTGCCGAGGTCACGCTGATCTACCGCCGGACGGACGCCGAGATGCAGGGACGCGTGGAGGAACGCAAGCACGCGACCGAGGAAGGCGTGCAGTTCGAGTTCCTTGCCGCACCGGTTGAGGTCCTGCTGGATGACGCGGGTCGCGTGCGCGGGCTGCGCTGTCAGCGCATGGCCCTCGGTGAACCGGACGACACTGGTCGGCGGCGCCCGCAGCCGGTCCCAGGCTCGGAGTTCGACATCGCGGCCGACCTGCTGGTGACCGCCATTGGCTACAACGTCGAGCCCGAGTGGGGCAAGATCTTGCCGGAGCTCGTGCGAGACCGCTGGGACCGCTTCGTCGCCGATCCGGACACGCTGCAGACCAACCTTCCCGCCGTCTTCGCCGGCGGCGACGCGGTGAACGGCGCCGACCTGGTGGTCACCGCGCTCGCCGATGGCCATCGCGCGGCCGAGGCGATCGACCGGTACCTCCGCGGCCTCGGCCCATCCGGTTCGGCCTCCGCGCCGCTGGATGACACCCGCCGGCGGTTCATTGGCGACTCCTCCCTACTCGGGTAGGACGGACGTCCCGAACCCGCTGGTACACTCGATCCGGCAGTCAGAATTCCAGCGCGCCCTCTGGGCGCGCATGTTGTGAACGGGGGCGGACATGGCGTCGGTCGAGGTGGGGCAGGAAGCCCCGGACTTCACTCTGGTCAATGAGGCGAACGAGAAGGTCACGCTGTCAGAACTGCGCGGGACGCCCGTCGTCCTGGTCTTCTACCCGTTCTCCTTCTCCGGGATCTGCACGGCGGAGATGTGCTCGATCCGCGACAACTACGACAGTTGGATGGAGAAGGGCGCGAAGGTCCTCGCTATCAGCCGTGACTCGCGGTTTGTCCAGGCCGCCTTCAAGAAGCAGGAGAACCTGAAGCACACGCTCCTCGCGGACACCAAGGGCGAGGCCGCCTCGAAGTACGGGGTCTGGAACGCGGCCGCAGCGGCCGCGGAGCGCGCCACGTTCGTCGTCGGCCGCGACGGCAAGATTGCGTACGTCATCCACAACGCGATCCCGGATGCCCGTGACCACTCCGCCGTCGAGGCGCACATCAAGTAAGTACGCAGGTGGCCACCGGCCCGTCAGAGACGATGTGAGAGCGCCGGTGGAATACCGGCGCTCTCTGCGTTAGCGTGAGGCAACGGGAGGCCGCCATGGACGCTCGATTGGCCCGCACGCGCGAGGGCGACTACTGCCCGGTGCGCGCCTCCCTCGCTCTGGTCGGGCAGCGCTGGGTACCGCGCATCGTCTACGAATTGCGTGGCGGCCGGCTGCGCTTCAATGACCTCGCACTCACGGTCGGCGGATGCAACTCACGGACCCTGCGCGACCGCTTGCGTGACCTGGAGTCTGGCGGGCTGGTCACGCGACACGAAGTGACGGCTGCGCCACCGTGGGTGGAGTACGAGTTGACCGACCGTGGCCGTGAACTGGCCGAGGCCCTCGGCCCCATCGCAGTCTGGGGCAAGCGCCACCTGAGCGCGGCCGCACCTGCTGCGGCGAGCGCGGAGTGAGCGTGGCGTTCACGTTTGAGACTCTGGCCAAGGGCGATGTCATCCCGTTCTCGATGACCGTGACCCGCGAGGAGATCGAGGGGTACCTCTCCGCAACCGGTGAGGACGCTTCCCGCTGGACGGACGCGGTGCCGCCACTCCTGCTCGCCGCGTTCATGGTGGCGGGCCTCCTCGCGCGTGTCCCGATCCCCCTCGAAGTCATGCACACGGGCGAAGAGATCGAGGCACGTCGGGCGGTCCGTCCGGGCGAGCCGCTCGACGTGCGCATCACGGTCGCCGCCCTCAGCCAGCGCCGGGGCGCGAGCATCGCGCAGTTCGAGGCCGAAGCGCTGTCTGACGGCGAGTCCGTCTTCGTCTCCCGCATCTCCGTCCTCGCGCCCCCGCCGACAGGCGCCGGCGAAGGTGGTGACGCGTGACCGCGCCCGAGGTCGCCCCGGTTACCCGCGTGATCGATCAGGCGCGCGTGGACGCCTACGCCCGCCACGGCAAAGACCCGAACCCGATCCATCGCGAGACGCCCGAGGCCTATGCCGGTCCGTTCGGCAAGCCCGTCGCCCACGGGATGCTCGTGCTGGCCCTCGCGTCCGAGGCGATGGCGGCCGCGTTCGGCAAGGCCTGGGCGGAGAGCGGGACGCTGAAGATCCGATGGCGCTCCCCGGCCTTCCCCCCGGTGCGCGTCACGGCCCGGTGCACGCCGAAGTCGGACGTCGGTGGCGTGTATGCCTATGACGTCGTCTGCGAGGACGAGGCGGGCGAGCCGCTCCTCACGGGCACGGCCACCGTCCGGCCATGACCTCAACCGCTGGCGAAGCCTTCGAGGAACAGATCTACGACCAGATCTGCTTCGCCTGCGGCGACCGCAATGAGCACGGCCTCCACATGCGCTTTGTGCGCGATGGCGAAAACGCCGTGCGCTGCACCTACCTGCCGAAGCCGGACGACCAGGGTTTCCCCGGCGTCGTCCATGGCGGCATCGTCGCGTCGCTCCTGGACGAGTCGATGGCGTGGGCAATGTGGGCGTGGGACCGCGCACTCGGTGTAACCGCGAAGATGGAGACGCGCTATCGCAGCCCCGCCCGGATGGACGGCCCGCTCGTGCTGCGGGCGCGCGTCGAGTCCGTCCGTGGACGTCGCATTGAGGTCCGTGCGCACATCGAGGACGCACAGTCCGTGACGGTCGCAGAGGCGACTGCTGTGTTCATGCGGTTCGCACCCGACGAGGAGCGGCGTATGGCGATTGAGATGGGCCGTGTGCCCTCGGGCGGCTAGACGCGCTCCACCACTGCGGTTGGCTTCCGGGCGATCGTCTCCCTCGCGATGACCAGGAACCACAGGCAGGAGACGGCCATGATGATGCCGTTCGCGGCCAATCCCCATCCATAGGACGTCGCGTCCGCCAGCGCGCCCAGTAGCGGCGGCCCGATCATGAACCCGATGTCCCCCGCCGACCGGTACATCCCCATCGCGAGCCCTCGAAGGTTCGCTGGGGCGATGTCCGCCGTGTACGCGGCCGGCGCTGGCCCCGCGAGCGACGACCCGACCGCATGCACGAGTGCACCCGCGAGAAACATCGGGTAGCCGTGCGCGCTCGCCAGCATGAAGAGTGAGACCGCGACGACGAGGTTGCTCGGCACGATCGACCACTTGCGTCCGAACTTGTCCGCGATCACGGCCGACGGCGCCAGCAGCGCGACGTTGATCAGGGCCATCACCGTGAACAGCGCGCCGAGCGCCCCCGGCGACATCTGTAACACCTCAGCGGCGTACAGCGGCATCAAGGTCTGCCGTCCTGCGGTGCGCGTGAGGAAGATCGCCATCACGACGAACGAGATCGCCACGAAGTCGCGCGAGGTGGCGAAGCGGAACCACGCGAACCGCTCGACGGGTACGGCGACCCCGGGCGTGCGCGCCGCCGCGGCCACCCGATCTGCCTCGATCGCCGCGACGGCGAGGTGACGGGTCTCCGGGATGCGGAAGTAGGCGTGTGCCATCGCGAACAGCGCCGCGATGCCGACGACGATGAACGGCGCTCGGAGCCCAAAGGCCTCGGCCAGTACGCCGCCCACGGCAGGGCCGATCGAGGTGCCCAGCAACAACGCGCCCTGGTTCGTGCCGATAAACCGTGCGCGGTTGGCCGGCGTCGAGATGTCGCTCAGGTAGATCTGCGCGCCGGTCATGTACATCGCCGAGCCCGCGCCCGCGACGAAGCGCCACGCGAGCAGGTCGACGATGCCGAATGAGAACCCCGACCCCACCATGCCGATACCGGTGACCAGCGGCCCGGACACCAGTAGCAGCCGCCGTCCGTAACGGTCAGACAGGATGCCCAGGGGGATGTTGAGGATCAGCCGCGCGAGGGCAAACGACGACAGCGTGAGCCCGATCGCCGCGGAACCCACACCAAACTTCTTCGCAAAGAGCGGCAGCACGGGGGAGATCACGCCCTGACCGGCCATCACGAGGACAGTCGCGATGCTGATCATGAGCAACTGATTGTGTTCGAGGAGGGGGCCAAGTGGCTTTCGTAGCGGCCCCGGGATCCGGTCGACGAAGCGTCGTGGCCCGGGAGGCGCGCTCGCCGTCATCTCACGCGCCTATGGCCTGGTCGAGCGGCACGTACGGCCGTCCGAGTGCCTTCGCGACCGCCTCGTGCACCACCTGGCCGCGCCAGACGTTCACGCCGTGCTGCAGCGAGGCGTCCCGTCGCACGGCCTCAACCACACCGAGGTTGGCGATCTTCAGCACGTACGGCAACGTGAGCGCAGCAAGCGCCCGCGACGAGGTGCGCGGCACCGCTCCCGGCATGTTCGGGACGGCGTAGTGGACGACACCTTCTTCCACGTAGATCGGTTCGCGGTGGTTGGTGGGGTGGATCGTCTCGACGCAACCGCCCTGGTCGATGGCCACGTCCACGATCACGGCGCCCCGCGGCATCGAGCGCACCATCTCGCGCGTCACGACCACCGGCGCGCGCGCGCCCTCCACCAGGACGGCGCCGATCACCAGGTCAGCGTCACGCACGGCGTCGGCCAGTCCGGCGCGCGAGGCGTAGAGCGTCTCGACACGCCCGGCATAGCGCTGGTCGAGCGCCCGCAGCTGCGTCTCGTCGATCGATGCGACCGTCACGCGAGCGCCCATTCCGGTCGCAATGCGCACCGCGTTGCTCCCCACGGTGCCCGAGCCGATCACCACCACATGAGCCGGCGGCACGCCCGCGACGCCGCTCAGCAGCATCCCGCGCCCCGGCCCCGGCCGCTTCAGGTGGTGCGCGCCCACCTCGACCGCCATGCGGCCGGCGACTTCCGACATCGGCGCCAGCAGCGGGTGCGACCCGTCCTCGCGCCGGACGGTCTCGTACGCGATCGCAATGCACTTGCTGTCGATGATCGCCTGTGACGCGTGTGGTTCAGCGGCAAGGTGGAGGTAGGTGAAGATGATCTGGCCCTCGCGCATCAGACCATATTCGCTGGGCTGGGGCTCCTTCACCTCGCACACCAGGTCGGCGCGCGCGTAGACCTCCTCGGGCGTCGCGATGATCTGCGCGCCAGCAGCGAGGTAGTCCTCGTCGAAGTAGTGCGAGCCAGCCCCGGCGTTCGTCTCGACGAGCATCGTGTGGCCGGCGCTGACGATGTCCTTCGCGCCGTCCGGAGTCACCGCGACGCGGTACTCCTCCAACTTCTGCTCGCGCACGCACCCCACGATCATGCGAGGCGCTCCAACAGGTCGCCGGGCCTCAGCACCTCGCTGGCGGACGCCTTCGGCTGTCCATCTCGCTGGACCCGCCCGACCACAATCGTCCCGCCGATGGCCGCGATCTCCACGGTGGTGCCCATGGCTGCGAGGACCGTCCCCGGCGGCTCGCCGGGTGCCCCAGGGCGGTAGCGCCCCTCGAACAGGCGCACCGTCTCGCCGCGCAGGCTAGCCGCGGCGCCGGGCTGCGGGTCGCAGCCTCGGATCAAGGCTCCGACCACGCGGCCGTGCTGCATCCAGTCGATCTTCCCGTGTTCGGGACCGCACGGCGGCTCATACGTCGCCAGCGCCTCGTCCTGTGGGACGCGCTCCGCAACGCCCTCGCGTACGAGGCGCACGGCCTCGACGAGCGCTTCCACCCCCATCGGGTACAGCCGCTGGAAGTACAGGGTGCCTACCGAGTCGTCCTCGGCGATGTCGACCGTCCGCTGGAGGAGGATCGGGCCGGTGTCGATGCCCTCGTCCACCCAGAAGATGGTCAGGCCGGTCTGCTGTGCGCCCGAGATGATCGCCCAGTTCATCGCTGTCCGGCCCCGGTGGGCTGGCAGGAGCGAGGGGTGGTACTGGATGGCTCCGTGCGTCGCCGCGTCGAGGACGCGCTTGCGCACGATGTCCGTGACGAACGCAAACACGAGGAGTTCGGGTTGCCAGGAGAGGTACTGCTGGAACGGCTCGTCCTGCCGGAGCATCGGCGTCTCGACGACTGGGACACCCGCCTGCGAGGCGGCCTCGAAGAGCGGATCCGGGCGAAGGCCTTGCCGAGGCGTGGACACGCCCACGACATCCTCGCCCGCGGCGCGCAACTGCTCGAAGACGTCCTTGCCGAAGGCCGCCTGGCCGAACAGGACGATGCGCATGCGGCCTCCTCCACGCCTCGCCCTCACCCGTCGGGCGCGAGTCCCGAGTATAGGCGCGGGCCTCGCTAGAGGCCGGTGACGAAGGGCCCGTCGAGGGGCGGCGGTGGGCTAGTCCGGGTCCTGTGTGTCGATGGCGCGGTACATGTACCAGGCGCCCACCGAGCGGTACGGCGCCCACGGCGCGCCGATCGCCAACGCCTCCTTCGGAGTGGGGGTCTTCGGGAGGTCGTACGCGATTTTCATCCCGTTGCGGATGCCGAGGTCCCCGATCGCCAAGACGTCCGGTCGACCTAGCGTGAACATCATGAACATGTGCGCGCTCCACTCGCCCAACCCCTTCACGGCGGTGATGCGCTCCACGATCTCGTCGTCGGACATCGTTTCGAAGCCGCCAAAGTCGAGGGTCTTGTCGAGCGTCTTCTCGGCGAGGTCGCGCAGGTAGCCCGCCTTCTGTCGCGAGACGCCAGAGGCGCGGAACTGTTCGTCGGTGGTCTTCAAGACTTCGCGCGGCGTCGGTGGACGGTCCTGCTTCGAGTAGAGAGCGAACCACTTGCGCTGGATCGAGCGCGCGGCCGGCCCGGCCAGCTGCTGGAACAGGATCGTCCGTTGGAGGGAGCGGTAGTACGCCTCGGGGGTTGCCTCTTCGAGGGGGCGCGGCTGATACGGCCCGTGCGCCTCGATGAGTGCGGCGAGCACGGGGTCGGTCGCGCGGAGGTGCGCGTAGGCCCTGGCGAGCGAGAAGCGGACGCGAGCAGCCATCGGGGTCCCCCTGCCGCGGGATCGTAGCGGACGGCCCGGCCGCGGTCGGTCGAATCCGGACATCGCCGCATCCGCTGTCTACGCCGTCGTTTCCGTGATGCTCTTCTCGACGGTGTCAACGAACCGCGCAACCTCTTTGGGTGACCGAAGCCGGTGGAAGCGGATGTGAGCCCACCGCGGATCGCGCTGCCACTCCTCGAACTGCCGGCGGCGCCGTCGGGTGGTGGTGAGGGCGAAGTAGATCAGCGAGTCGCGCGACCACACCTTCAGGTGCGGCCAGAACGTCTCGTAATTCGTGCCCCAGAGCAGTACGCCTCGCCGCCCCCACGAGCGCGTTAGCACGCGCCGCACGAGCAGCGGGATCGACATATCGAGGTAAATGACAGTGTCGAGGCGAGGCCAGATCAGGTCCTGCGCATCGCCGATGTAGTTGCCGCTCGTCACCCACCCATCACCCGCGAGGGCGTGCCGGATCCGGTCGCGGAACACGTCCACGTGGGCCTCGCGCCAACCGGGCTCCCAGATCAGGCCATCGAGGTCGACAGCCGGGACATCAAGGAGCGCGCCCAACTGCCCCGCCAGCGTCGTCTTGCCGCTGGTGGTGCTGCCGATGCAGGCGATCCGCCGCCCAACGACCGAACTCGACTTCACGCCGGCGCTCCCGCGGACCGCGGAGCACGGGCGGGCCACTCGAGGCGGAAGCGGGAGCCATTCGGGTCAGAGTGCACGATGGCCGCCGAGCCGCCGTGCATTTCCATGATCTGCGCCACGATCGACAGCCCGAGACCGGTGCCGCCGATCTGCGACCGCGTGTTCGAGGCACGGAAGAACCGGTTGAAGATCCTCGGCTGTTCGTCCAGCGGGATGCCGGGCCCGTTGTCGATCACGTTCACGAACGCACGGCCCTCCTCCACGCCGCACTCGATCCAGACGTGTCCGCCGGCCGGCGTGAACTTCACCGCGTTGCTCGCCAGGTTCGTGATCGCGCGTCCGAGGTGGCGCGGGTCACAGTCCACCGGGACGGTGGGGCTCGATGGGTGCACGGAGATCCCGACCGGCTTCGCCTGCGCCTGCGGGCCGAGCAGAGCGGCCGTCTCCTGGCAGAGCGCCACGAGGTCCACCTCGCGCGGCTCGATCTCCGCCTGCCCGCTCTCGAGGCGCGCCAGGTCGAGCAGGTCGTTCACCATGTCACGCATCCGCGCGACGTTGCGCTGAGCCGTCTCCGCGATCGCCTTCTGGTTGGGCGCAGCAGTCTCCGTGATCATCTCCATCGCTGACGTCAGCACGGTGAGCGGCGTGCGCAGTTCATGCGACACGATGGAGACGAGGTCGCGCTTCAGCCGCTCCGTCTCGAGCACGGCCGTGACGTCGCGGATGATCACCATCAGGTTCATCGCGTCGCCGCGAACGTCCGGCACCTCGTAGGAGTCGAACACGAGGTCGCGCGCGCCCCACGTCATCACCAGCGGCGGCTGGTCGGGCTCCTCGCGGGCGCGCTTGATGAGGGCTGCGTATAGCTCGCTGCCCAGGGTGCGCTCCACCGTCCCCCGCTCGCCGACGAGGTCGTGCAACGTCACGCCCAGAAGCCCAACGGCGGCGGGGTTGCAGACGATGCACACCGTGTCGGGCCGCTCGACCAGGAGTCCCTCCTCCATCGATCGGATGACGTGCTCACCGAGGAGCTGGCGCGCCGTCGCCACCCGAGCGTCCTCGACGGCGGCGTCCGTGCGGGCCCGCAGCCGGCGGAAGGCGTCCATCGTGGACGAGGCGACACGGCCGATCTCATCCTTGCCCTCCAGCGCCTCGACTGCCTGGTGGTCGCCCATCTCAGGCTGGCCGGTCGCGAGCGCATCCCCGAGGTCTCCCACGCGTGCGGCGAAGGTACGCAGCACGAGCACCACGCTCCCCATGCCCAGCGCGGCCGCCGCGACTCCAATGGCGATGAGCAGCACCCGCTGGCCCGCGACCCCGCCAGTCTGCCCGGCCGCAAGGGTGATCGATGCGACGAGCACCTCGTTGTCCACGACCTGATCGAGGCGCCCGATCGCGCGGTCGGTCGTCCCGGCGCGCTGCACCTTCGCCAGCGCCGGCGCATCGGCTGACGGCATCCACTCGAGGTGCACCTCGCGCCCGACGATCCTCCCGATCGCGTCGAGTTCCTCGCGGTCGAGGAGCAGCGCTGCGCCTACCGCGACGGCATCCGTCCCGGTGTGCGTGCGCGCGCTGGCAGTCACAGCCGGTGCGTCCGGGAACCGGATGATGTTGCCGGTCTGCTCGTCTGCCGTGAGCGATCGCTGCGCCGCTCGCTGGAGGTTCGGCCCGCTGAACGGTGGCGCTGCGGGTTGCCCTTGCTGTCCAACGATGGTGGGGCCGGGGCCGACGAAGATGAGGTAGTCGGCACCGGCCCCACCCGGCGCTTTCACGGCCTCGCGCGGCGCGCCGGCGTACCAGGCCGGAGCCCTCCCACCCGCACCCCACTGGACCACCTCGGGATCCTTGATCAGCGAGTGCGTCACTACGCTGAGCGCGTCCGCGCGTGCGCGGATGACCGCCTGGACGCGGCTCACCTCAAGGCTTGCGATCCGCCTCGACCGCTCGCCCTCGTCCGAGCGTTCGCGCATGACGAGGCCGCCCGCCACCGCGAGGACGAGGACCATCGCGCCAGCCGCGATCAGGAAGCCGAGCCGCTGCAGCCGCATCGACGCATGATGCGGCCCCTCCGTCCTCGCGTGAAGGGTCAAGTTGGTGAAGTCCTTGCAGAGGTCGGCGAATACGAAGAAGCCGCCCGGAGGCGGCTCCCCGGGCACCCCTCAAGGGGCGTCCTACATGTACTGGCCGCCGTTGAGGCTCATCTGGGCGCCGGTGTACCAGGCGCCGGACGGCTTGCAGAGGAACAGGACGGTGTCCGCGACCTCCTCGGCGGTGCCGAAGCGCCCCAGCGGGATGTTGCCGATGAGCGTCTTCTTGATGTCGTCCGAAAGCGCCGCCACCATGTCCGTCTCCACGAAGCCGGGGCAGACCGCGTTCACGGTGATGTTGAAGCGGGCAAGTTCGCGCGCGGCGGACTTCGTGAAGGCGATCATGCCGGCCTTCGCCGCCGCATAGTTCGCCTGACCGATGTTCCCCATCTGCCCGATGATGCTGGACATGTTCACAATGCGGCCGTAGTTCCGCTCGCGCATCCCGCCCACCGCTGCCGAGGTCGTGTAGAAGATCGACGAGAGGTCCGTCTGGACAACCGCGTCCCAGTCATCCGCGGACATCCGCTGGATGGTCTTGTCCTTGTTGATGCCGGCGTTGTTGATCAGGATGTCGACCTTGCCGAACGCCTTCTCGGCGGCCTCGATCAGCCCTTTCGCCTCGTCCGCCTTGCCGACGTCCGCCTTGGCGATGATGGCCTTCACGCCGAGGGCCTCCACGGCCTTCTGCGTTTCCTTCGCGGCGTCCTCGTTCGAGGTGTAGTTGATGACGACGTTTGCGCCTTCACGCGCGAGCGCGATTGCGCACGCCCGGCCGATGCCTCGGCTGCCGCCCGTCACCACCGCCACCTGACCGTCGAGTGTTCCCGGCATGTTCCCCCGCCAATCTCGTTGCTGCTGTTGCCTGTGGCCTGTTGCTGCCGCATCCGCGGCAGTCATCCAAAGTTGACGTCCTAGACGACGGTCACCGGGACGTACTCGCCCCACTCCTCGCGGAGCACGCCGCACATCTCACCCAGCGTCGCGTACACCCGCACCGCTTCGATGATCGGCTCCATCAGGTTCACGTCGCCGCGCGCGGCCTCGCGCAGGCGCGCCAGCGAGGCGTCCACAGCCGCCTGGTCACGCGTCGCGCGGACCTTCTTCAGTCGCTCCAACTGCGACTCCACCACGGCGAGGTTCGGGCGGAAGATCGGCTGCGCGTTCTCGTCCGGGTCGATGAAGTCGTTTACGCCCACAATGATGCGGTCGCCCGACTCCACCTCGCGCTGCCACTGCACGGAGGCTTCCTGGATCTCGGACTGCATCCAGCCGCCTTCGATCGCCGCGACCGCGCCGCCCATGTCTTCGATGCGGGCCATGATGTGCGCCGCTTCCGCCTCCAGGGTGTCGGTGAGGGACTCGACGTAGTAGGAACCGCCGAGGGGGTCGATGGTGTCGGCTGCGCCCGACTCATGCGCGATGATCTGCTGCGTGCGCAGAGCGATCTGCTGCGCCTCCTCCGTCGGAAGTGCGAGCGCCTCGTCGTAACAGGAAAGCGCGAGCGACTGCACCCCGCCGACGACGGCGGCCAGTGCCTGGAGCGCCGCGCGCGCGATGTTGTTCTTCGGCTGCTGCGCCGTGAGCGTCGAGCCGCCGGTCTGCGTGTGCGTGCGGAGCATCTGCGCGTTGGCGTTCGTGATGCCATAACGGTCACGCATCAGGCGCGCCCACATCCGGCGGAGGGCGCGGTACTTCGCTACCTCTTCGAAGAAGTGGTTGTGTGTGTTGAAGATCCACGAGACGCGCTGGGCGACGTCGTTCAGGTCGGCGCCCTGCCGCTGGCACTCGTCGAGGTAGGCGCACGCATTCGCGAACGCGAATCCGATCTCCTGCGCGGCGGTGCTGCCCGCCTCGCGGATGTGGTAGCCGGAGACCGAAATCGAGTTGAAGCGTGGGGTCTCTGCGGCGCAGAAGTTGATCAGGTTGGCCGCCAGCCGCACCGACTGCTTCGGCGGGAAGATGTAGGTGCCGCGCGCCACATACTCCTTCAGCACGTCGTTCTGCGCGGTGCCCGTGATGACGTTCCGCGGGTGCCCTTGCTTCTCCGCCGCCACGATGTACATCGCGACCAGGATCGCGGCAGGCGCGTTGATCGTCATCGACGTCGAGATGTCGGCGAGGGAGATGCCGTTGAACAGCGTCTCCATGTCGGCCAGCGAGTCGATCGCCACGCCCACCTGGCCGACTTCGCCCAACGCCATCGGGTCGTCGGAGTCGTACCCCGTCTGCGTGGGCAGGTCGAGGGCGGTCGAGAGGCCAGTCTGGCCGTTGGCGATCAGGGTCTTGAAGCGGCCGTTCGTTTCCTCGGCGGTGCCGAAGCCGGCGTATTGCCGCATCGTCCAGAGACGCCCGCGGTACATCGTGGGCTGCACGCCTCGAGTGAACGGGAACTCCCCCGGGAACCCGAGGTCATCGACGTAGTCGAGGTCCGGCGTGTCCAGCGGGGTATAGAGGCGCTTCGTCGGTGCCGAGGACGATGCGAACGACGCTCGACGCTCCGGGAAACGCTGGAGGACCTTCGCGACGGTGCCCTGTTCCCAGCGCTCGGCCGCGGCGGGCAGCGAGGAGGGTAGATCGGAAGAGC
>SCVR01000217.1 GCA_004296805.1 Dehalococcoidia bacterium | reverse complement strand
TTCCGATCTCGAAGCACTCCGGCGAGTGCACCCGCCGCCATTGGGCGAGGAAGGGCCTCACCCGCGCACGGCTCGCCGAACAGGACCGCTTGCACGAACGCGCGGCCTACACGCGCGACCACCTCCACGGGGCCGCGCGCGGACGGGGGACGGGACTATGACCGAGGAGACACCGATGCTGGGGCACGTCACCGTCACGTTCGAGGGCCGCACGCTCGGCTTCGACACGAACGACCGCGGCATCATCGATGCCACGAACTACTTCAACGTCGCGGAGTTTCAGCCGGGCGGCATCACGCCGCTCTCCGCGCTGCGCGTGGTGGGGCTGCTGCTCCACCATACGGCCGGCTGGTACGGTCCCGCGCTCACGCAGAAGGCGAACCTCGACCAGGAGTTCGCGCAGTTAGTGGCGATGGCGCGCGACCAGGCGGGCCGGGCAGAGATCGGGATCGGCCCGGCCTACAACCTCGCGGCGTTCCCCTCCGGGCGCGTGTGGGCCATCGGCAAGCACGGCACGAGGCGCGCGCACACGGCGGGCCGGGACCCGCAGACCGGCGAGCCGTGGAACGTCGTCGGGCGCGCCGTGGTGGCGTTCGGCAACTACGAGACCGAGGCGGTGACGCGCCTGCTCGGCATCGCCCTCATCCGCGCCTTCGAGGAAATGCGGACCTGGAAGGGCGTCGTGCCGGACGCGCCGATCTACGAACACGGGCTGACCCCCACGGTCAACAGCGCGGGCGTGCGGTACTCGCAGGCCACCTCGTGCCCAGGACGCAACCTCGCCGCCTGGAGGGCCGCTGGTGGCCTCACGGAAGCCGTCGGCGGCGGCGCGCCGCAGTACCAGCCCGACCCGACCGATGCGGCCTACGCACGGGGCTACCAGGACGCCGCGCGCACGTACTTCGGCAAGGGCGCGGCGGCGGCCTACGACCTGATCCACGCGAACGATGACGCCGCGATGCGCCTCGTCTCCAACCCGCCAGGGGCCGCGGTGGTCCCGGCGACGCCAGCGGATCTGAAGAAGGGGGTGGCCGCTTGAAGCGCGTCCGGATCGAAGTGATCTGTGCCGACTGTCAGGCCAGCCTCGGCGTCGTCTCGCGCCGCGTCTCCGCCACGGCGGAACAGACGACGGCGATGCTGGCGCGTGTCGCCGAGTTAGGCATGGCGCACCGCTACCCGCATCACCCGCGCTGGATCGAGCCGAGGGTCAACCTCGTCGAACTGCCCGAGGGCGTGTCCACCATGCACTCCCGCGAGTACCTCCGTGCCGTCGCCGTGGCGCACGGGGACCACCTGAACTAGCCCGCGCCTCGGCGCGGAGAAAGGACCATCCGTGAACCTTGCACCGTTGCTCGCTCGCGCGCTCGGCCTCGACAGCGAAGGCCGGGACGTGAAGACGACCACCGTCACGGTCCCGGCCGCCGCGTCCGCGTCCGTTGATGCGGGCGTCGAGGTGCTCCTGCGGCCCTCGATTGCGGACCGGGAACGGCAGACGGTCGCCCTCATCGGCATCGCCACGCGCGGTGTGCTCTCAACCGACCTCGACATCACGGTGGACGCTGACGACGTGCAGGACGGCGTGATGATTCTGCCGCCGTCGCTCAACATCGACACCTACATCGAGGGCAGCAACCGCGGCGGTATCAAGGTCACGATCCGCAACCGCCGTCAGGTGGCCGTTCCCGTGGTGCTCACCACGCGAGGGCGCGTCACGGCCAGCACCACCACCCTCACGGGCGCGGCCATCACTACGCCGCTCTCCGACATCGGCGCGCGCCCGAACTACTACGACCGCAACGCGAGCGACGTGTCGCTGAACTGGAACACGGGCGGCACCGGGCCGCACGCCGCCACCACGCGGGCCACGTACACCGTGCCCGCTGGGAAGAAGGCGCTCGTCGAGTCCGCCGTGGTGTACCTGCAACGCCTCGTCGCGCAGTCGAGCATCGGCCTCGTCTCCATCTCGGCGAGCGTCTGGTCCGCGGGCGGATCGTTCCTCTACAACGTCGCCATCGTGACTTCCTACACCGGCTCGGGCTACCAGGCGCCCGCCGCGCAGCACCAGTCAAACATCGGCGTGCTGTTCGCCGGTGAGGTGCTGAAACTGATCTCAGTGGACTACGGCACCGATGGCACCGTCGCCTACGACGGCTCGGTGAAAATCGTGGAAATGGACGCCTAACATGGACCACCCGCACCGCATCCTGATCGCCCTCGACGGCAACGGCGACGTGCCCTTCCCGACGTTCACACAGCGCGAGGACGTGGGCGATGGCACCGCCTGGATCACCATCCCCGGTGCCCTCGCGCCCGACGACGCCGAGGACGGCGCGCAGTGGATCGCGCGGCTCGCGCATCGTTACGACGGTGCCACCTTCGCCGTCGAGATCATCGACCACGACGCCGCGCCGCTCGCAGTGCGCGAGGGCGATCGTGTCGTCCTCGTGGCGCGCGGCGAGGCCGCGGACCGCGCGAAGCGTCGGGCCGCCGAGGCGAAGGCCGCGGACGATGCGTTCACCGCGTTCCTCGCCGCCGAGGCGGCGAAGGCCTAGCGATGGCCGCGAAGCGACCGCACGTCATGACCCCGGCGCGTCAGGCGCACCTCGACGCGATGCGCGCGAAGGCCGCCGCGAAGCGCGCCGCCGAGGGCACCGGCCCGCAACGCGAGGGCGCGCGGAAGCGCCACGCGCGGCCACCCGTGACGGCTGCGAACGAATCTCCCGCGAGGGCTGACGGGGCGGGCGGTGAAGTGCGCTTCACCGACCCGCCGCCGCCGCCACCCGCGCCCGTGGAGGCTCCACCACCGCCCGCGCCACCCTCGCGTCCGACACCCGCGGGCGACGTGCGGCGGCTCCTGGCGCGTCTCCGACGGCCAAAGGGGGCTTGATGCATCTCCGGAGTGGTGTGTTACCAGTAGTTCACGGCACCTCCGAGCCGCTCGGGCTGGCGGGACACCCTTCGTCCCCCAGCCCGACCCCCCGGAGCGAGCGGAGGCTTCGATGAGCATGTGGGGCACAGCATCCGTCGCTGAGAACATCGCCGCGATGGTGGACGCCGCCGCGGACGCGCAGCGCGTGCCGCGCAACGTGCTACGCGCCATCGTCCTCGAAGAGTCGGGGGGCAACGCCTCCGTCGTCGTCGCCGAGGCCATCGGCGGCGAGAGTGTCGGCCTGCTTCAACTCTACAGCGGCGGGCAGGGCGCGGGCATGAGCATCGCGGAGCGACAGGACCCGGCCCGCAACCTCGCCGTCGGCACGCCGAAGATCGCCGCCGCGTGGGCCGCCACCGCGCACCTCGTGGGCGCGAACCGCGTGCGCCGGACGTGCGCCCTCTCCGGCCATCCAGGAGACCCCGAAGCGATGTCGCCGGGCGCGACGCGCGTCTTCGCCGAACAGGCCATCGAGCGCATCGTCGCCCGCTGGCAGTCGCTCGAAGCGCAGACGCCGGACGCCGCGGGCGCGTCCCTCGCGGGCGTCCCCGCGGACCGCATCGAGGACGTCACGCACCGCGTCATCGCATGGGCGAAGGCGCACCCCGTGGAGTCCCTCGCAGCCGCCGCCGTCCTCGGCGTGCTGGCGCTGTAGGGAGCCGCACGATGGACGACGTGCTCATTGACGTGACGGGCGGGCCGGACGTGGAAGCGCCGCCGCTGCTGGACGAGGGCGGCGTGCCCGCGGACCGCATCGCGCCCGCTCCTGGTGTCGCGCCGGACGGCGGAGACGACACCTCGCAGGCCGCGAAGCAAGTGCAGCCCTTCATGGAGGACGCGCTGATGTTCGCGTTCCGTCGCGCCGCCGAGCGCCGGGGCGAGCACTGGCTGATGGAGCGCGACGAGGCCGCGATGATCGCGGAGCCGGCCGCCGAGGAACTGATGGCGCTGCTGCCGTCCGCGCCCTTTCTTGGCGGCGTGGCTGGAGTGCTTGACAGTCGCCGCGGCCGCCTCGCGCTCGCCCTCGCCTACAGCCTGAAGACGCGCATCCAGGAGGACGTGCGGCTCACCCTGGAGCGCGCCGCCGAGGGCACGCGCGCGGAGCGCCAGCCCGTCCCGATCCGCCCGCGTGACACCGGCCTCGCCGCCGAGCCGCTGACCGAGGAAGACATCGCGCAGGCCACCCTCGACGCGCGCGCCGCGGGCCTGCCACGGAAGGACGCCTGACCATGAGCGCCGAGGCCGCCATCATCCTCACCGCTGGCGCGCTCTACCTGTTGACCAGGGACGCGCCCGGCAACCGCAGCACCGGCACGCAGGCCGCGAGCGACCGCCTGGACCCGGACGCCGCCGCGGCCTTCGGCAACACCACGCCGGTCAACGCGAAGACGGCGGCCAGCGACCTCAACGCTCCAGGTGCGTTCGATGTGCCGCTCCCGAAGGACTGGGGCAACTACGACGTGCCTACGCCAGCCGGGTACGGCGAGCCGACCCGCGCTGAGGACGCGACTCGCATGATCGGGAACGTGCTCGAACTTTGGGGGGGATTCTGGCAGAGGATCGGCGGCTGGAACGCGCCGCCGATCTTCCTCACCGAGGAACAGCGCCAGTCACTCGCCCACGGGCAGACAGTGGCGAAGGGCTAGGGGACGCGCTTGAACCTTCGAGCGATCCAACCGACTAGCGCGATGCCTGCCAGCCCGGCGGGCCACGCGATCTGCCCAGCCTCGCCCGACGCAACAGCGGCGACGAACGCGAACACGAGGGCCACCGCGACTACGACTTTCACCATGCCGCACCTCCGGGCGCGAGGTTACACGAACACGGGAAGGGCCGCCTGATGGGCGCCTACGAACCGACCACCCCGGCGGGGCGCGCCATGCGGGCGCTGGTGGAGGACACCGCCGCCCTGGTGCGCGACTCGCGCGTGCGGATGGCGCTTGACCTCGCCCGCCCGATGCTGGGGCGCGGCTACGAGGCCGTAGACCGGGACCCGGCGCGCGTGCGCGCGGAGATCATCCCGATCCTCCGGCAGGCCGCGGCCACCCTCGGCCTCAGCGCGGCGGACATCTTCCCCGCGGGGAAGGGAAGGGGCGCGGCATGAGCGGCATCACCTTCCGGGCCTGCGGGCGCGAGGCGCAGCGCATGTTCATCGCCGGGCAGTCGGGGAGCGGGAAGACCGTGTTCGCGGTGAGCATCCTGCGGCGCGCGCCGCGGTGCGTCTACATCGACCCGAAGCGGGAGAACAAGCCCGGCTTCCCCGTGGTGGCCGCCACGCGCTTCCTCACCACGGCGGAAGGCGAGCCGCGCGCGGCGCTGCTGGCCGCGCTGTTCGCGCAGCACGGCCCGCGCCTCACGATCCAGTTCGGGGCGGCGGGGCACGGCCAGTACCGTGGCACGGACGCCTTTCACCGGGCGCAGGCCGAGGCGGTGGCGGAAGCCGCGTTCCTCCACCGCAACACCCTCTACGCCATCGACGACGCGATGGGCGTCCTGGAGTCCTCGCCGCCGTTCTGGATCGGGCGCATCCTCACCGAGGGGCGGGCGCTGGGCGTCGGCTTCCTCGGCATCCCGCAACGACCGCACCGCGTGCCGCTGACCATGATCAGCGAGGCTCAGCACGTCGTCTCGTTCTACCTCGCGCTCGCCGCCGACGTGGCGCGGATGTGCGAGGTGAACCCCGGCTTCGCAGCCGCCCATGACCTCGCTACCGCCGACCCGGAGAAGGGCATCGGCGGCGAGTTCCTCTGGCACGTCCAGGGGGCCAAAACTGTTCAACGATGTGCGCCATTGCGCGGATCGGAAGCCGCGGCGTAGGCTCGCCGCGAGGAAAGGCATCGCTACGATGGCTCTGAAGGTGAGTGACCCGGTGGGGCTGGTCAAGACAACGCTGCTCATCGGCGCGACCGCATACGCGCTGAAGACGGTGCTGGCGATGACCGGCCTCGACAAGGGCGCGCTGGGCGATACCGCCAAGAAGATCATCCCGTAAGGACCAGTGGGGGCGGCTCGGAGGCCGAACCAAGCAGATCACGGAAGGCGTTCGACGGCTGGGCAGTTACTTCGCACTATCTCTGTTATGTCTGTTACAGCGTGGGCTACTTCCGCTGGCACCGAGGGCAGAAGTGCGTGCCTCGGCCGGCGACCCGAGCCTTCAGGATCGTGGCGCCGCAGCGCTCACACGGCTGGCCCTCACGACGAAACACATGGACGCGGACGTGGTGGAGACCCTCGGCGCCGAGGCCGTCGCGGTAGTCGCTGAACGACGAGCCACGGTTCGCGAGCGAGGCGCCCAGCGTCTCCAGTACCGCCGCGTGGAGCCGCCGGGCGCGTGTTGGGCCGATCCGCGAGGCCTCTGTCCGAGGGTCAATTGAGGCGATCCAGCAGGCCTCGTCAGCGTAGATATTGCCAACCCCAGCGCAGACCGACTGGTCCAAGAGGACGGCCTTTACGGTGGTCTGGCGGCCCTTGAGGCGGTCGTGTAACCACTCTGGCGTGAACGCCTCGGATAACGCGTCCGGGCCGCTGTGCGGCATCGCCTCGCTGGCGTCTTGCACCAGGTGCCAGGTCCCGAACTTCCGGAGGTCGTTGAAGCGCAGCGTGGAACCGTCGTCGAGGTCGATCCGAGCACGTTCGAAGCGGCCTGGCGGCGCATCGGCGGGCGCGTGGACGATGGAGCCGGTCATGCGGAGGTGAATCACCCACGTCCAACCGTCGTCCAACCGCAGCAGCAGGTACTTGCCCTGACGGTCGATCCCCACCACTCCCCTGCCCTGCAGACGCCGTTCGAGCGTCCTCGGTGGGTCGGTCACCGCGAGGCGTTCACCGCCTGCGTGAATGCGCACGCGAGAGACGCGACGGCCGACGAGGAGCGGCGTGAGGTCGCGGCGGATCGTCTCGACCTCGGGCAATTCAGGCACGCCGCACCCGCCCTGCCTACTCCAGCGCGCCCCAGTTCGTGCCGACCTTCTCTTCGAGGTCGAGCGGGACGGCGAGTTCGATGGACGGCATCAGCCGCCGCGCGACCTCGCGCACCTCATCGAGTTCCGCGCGGGGCAACTCAAAGATGAGTTCGTCGTGCACCTGGAGCAGCATCCGCGCCTTCGCACCCCGCTCTCGTCGCGCAGCCAGTTCGGGATCGATGCGGTTCATGGCGATCTTGATGATGTCGCTGGCCGTCCCCTGGATCGGCATGTTCATCGCGATCCGCTCGGCTGCCTGCCGAACCACCCGGTTTTGCGAGCGCAACTCCGGGATGTAGCGGCGGCGCCCCGTCAGCGTCTCGGCGTAGCCCTTCGTCCGCGCCTCTTCCACGGTGGAGTCGCGCCAGTCCTTCACCTTCGGGTAGGCCGCGAAGTACCCGGCGATGAATGCCTCCGCCTCGTCACGTGGGATGCCCTCGCGGGTCGACATGCCGAACGCGGTGAGGCCGTACAGGACGCCGAAGTTGAAGACCTTCGCACGCCTGCGGTCCTCCGAGGTGACCTCGGACTCTGGCTTCTTGAACACCAGCGCGGCGGTCGCGCGGTGGATGTCCTTCTTCGCCAGGAACGCCGCCTTCAACGCCTCGTCATCCGCGATGTGCGCCAGCACGCGCAACTCGATCTGCGAGTAGTCGATCGAGAGGAACACGGGATCCTCACCACAGTCGCGCGCGACGAAGGCCCGTCGCACGAGGTTGCCGACCTCCGTGCGCACGGGGATGTTCTGCAGGTTGGGGTCGTTCGAAGACAGACGCCCAGTGGCCGCCGTGGTCTGGGAGAAGACCGAGTGCACCCGATGCGTCCGAGGGTTCACCTGCGACGGCAGCGTGTCCACATACGTCGACTTGATCTTGGTGAGTTCGCGCCAGTTTAGGATGGCGTCGACGACTGGATGGAGGGCACGCAGCGGTTCAAGGGCGTCCGCGTCTGTCGTGTAGCCGGTCTTCGTCTTGCGCGTCTTCGGGAGGCTCAACTCCTCGAACAGCAGCGCGGACAGTTCGAGCGGCGATCCGATCTTCACCTCGTGGCCCACCGCGTCGTATACCGCCCGTTCAGCCGCGGCGATCCGACCTGAGAGGTCCCTGTCCATCTCTCGCAGGACATCGGTATCGAGGGCGATGCCGAAGCGCTCCATGCGCGCCAGCACCGGAACATGCGGCAAATCGATGTCGCGGAAGACCACATCGAGGTGATCCCGCTCCAGTTCCTTTCGCAACACGCCGATCGAGCGCTGGAGCGCGTCCACGTTCGCGGTCGCGTAGGCGCCCACCGCCTCGACGGATGCCGCCGAGAACGGGATCGCCTTCGCACCTTTGCCGATCACGGTCTCCGGCTCCGGCAGTTCAAGTTCGAGACGGGTGTGCGCGATCCTCGCCAGTGACATGTTCGAGTCACCCAGCAGGTAGGCAGCCACCTGCGTGTCAAAGTCGATGTTCCGGATCTCGAGGCGCGGGTCGGCCTCCGCCAGGGCGATCGCCGCGAACTTGGTGTCGTGACCGGCGCGGCGGATCGAGGCGTCAGTGAACAATGGCGCAAGGGCCTCGAACACCTGCATGCGCTCCAGCTGGGCCGGGGCACTCGGGCCGTCACCCATCAGGCTCCCCTGGCCTGACGCGAGGTGCCCGAATGGGATGTAAAACGCCACGCGCTCCGCCGGGCTGATCGCGATGCCGACGAGCGAGTCTGCCGCACGCATCGGATGGCTATCGTCCGCGAGGACTTCGATGGCCATCGAGCCAGAGGCACGCACCGCGGCGACCACACGCGCGAGCCCAGCTGCGTCGCTGATGACCTCATACGTGCCGTTGAGCGTCGCCGCTG
>SCVR01000216.1 GCA_004296805.1 Dehalococcoidia bacterium | reverse complement strand
GGCTGCGGGCCCTCGGCCTGCCCGAAGCCCGCGCCCGCGCCATCCGCGACTTCGCCCGCGCCTACGCCGACGAGCGGATCCGCCTCGACCCGGCTGCGCCGTTCGAGGCGACCATCGAGGCCCTCGAAGCGCTGCCGGGGATCGGCCCGTGGACCGCGCACGTCATCGCTCTGCGCGCCTGCGGCCAACAGGACGCCTTCCCGTCCGGCGACCTCGGCCTCCGTCGCACCGCGGCGCGCCTCACGGGCGTCGACGAGCCGCTGCCCGCGGGAGACGTCGAGGCGATCGCGGAGGTATGGCGGCCGCACCGCGCGCTCGCGGCGATGCACCTGTGGATGGCGGGGTAGCCCGGGCGCGTGCCTACATCTGCTCGGGCGCGCTGATACCCATCAACCCCAACGTGCGCGCGAGGACCGTGCGGGTGGCCTCGAGGAGGCGCAGGCGGGCCTTCGTCAGCGCGGGCTGGTCGGCCTGGATGACCCGGCACTGCGTGTAGAACGGGTGGAACGCGCCCGCCAGTTCCTGCGCGTAGTGCGTGAGATGGTGCGGCGCGAGTTCGAGCACGGACTTCTCGAGGACTTCCGGCAGCAGCAACAGTTTCCGCAGCAGCGTCTGCTCCGCCTCGTGCGTGAGCAGCGAGGTGTCCGCACCATCCGAGGTGTGCCCCTCGGCGGCGGCCTTCGCGATGACGGAGGAGATCCGCGCGTGGGCGTACTGCACGTAGTAGACGGGGTTCTCGTCGCTCTGCTTTTTCGCCAGGTCGAGGTCGAAGTCCATCGTCTGGTTCGCGCCCGTCAGCAGGAAGAAGAAGCGCGTCGCGTCGCGCCCGACCTCCTCGATGACGTCCTTGAGCGTGACGATCTCGCCGGCGCGCTTGGAGAGCGGGACGACCTGTTCGCCTCGGCGGAGCGTCACCAACTGGTAGAGCAGTACGTCGAGGGCCTCGGGGTTGCCGCCCGTGGCCTGGACGCCCGCCTTCACCCGGCTGACGTGGCCCTGGTGGTCCGCCCCCCAGATGTCCACGACGCGGTCGAACTTTCGCGTGATGAACTTGTCGTAGTGGTAGGCGATGTCGGTCGCGTAGTACGTCGGTGCGCCGTCCGACCGCACCAGCACGTTGTCCTTGCTCTCGCCGAGGTCGGACGAGGTGAACCACGTGGCCCCGTCGCGCTCCACGACCTGGCCCTGGTTCTTCAGGATCGCCATCGCCGTGTCATAGGGGCCGCCGTGCGCCATCAGCGACCGCTCGGAGTACCACTGGTCGTACTCGACGCCCATGAGGCCGAGGTCGTTGCGGATGCCCTCGACCATGATGTCGATGCCGAGGCGCCCGAACGTCGGGTCGGCCTCCTCACCCGGCGCGCGCAGGTACTGGTCGCCGTAGCGGTCCTTGATCGTCTGTGCGACGTCGACCATGTACTGACCGGGGTACCCGTTCTCGGGGACGGCGGCCTCGCGGCCGTGCAACTGCTCGTAGCGGGCGTATAACGTGCGGCCGAAGATGCCGACCTGCGTGCCCGCATCGTTGATGTAGTACTCCTGCTGCACCCGGTAGCCCGCGGCCGTCATCACGTTCGCCAGCGTCGAGCCGATCGCCGCGCCGCGCCCGTTGCCCACGTGGATCGGCCCCGTCGGGTTCGCGCTCACGTACTCGATCTGCACCGAGCGCCCACCGCCGAGGTCGAGCGCGGGGTACGCCTGCCCGGCACTCGCGATCGCGTCCGCCTGCGCCGCCGCCCATGCGGGCGCCAGGTAGAAGTTCACGAATCCCGGCGGCGCGACAGTGACCTTCTCGATCGCCGGGTGCGAGGGCACATGCGCCCGCAACGCCTCCGCGACCTCGATCGCCTTCATCCGGGCCATGCCCTGGATGCGGAGCGCGACGTTACTGGAGAAGTCGCCGTGCTCGGAGCGTGCGGGGTGTTCGGCCGTGATGGCGGGCGCCGCGAATTCGGGCAGCGCGCCGGCCGCCTGCGCTGACGCGAGGGCCTGTTCGACGAGCGCTACGACCTCGTCACGAATCACGGACGCCGCCTTCTGGTGGGCCGGTCAGGCCTCGAGGGTTGGGGAATCGAGTGTAGCGCGGGGGGTTGGGAGACGGCAGCGAGGGCCGCCCACCGGGTCCCGTGACCACACCAAGGCCGCGCGCTACCTTCCTCCCACGTTCGCGTCATGTCCTCCCCTCATGCGTGACGCCCCACGGGACGCCAGGCCACACCTCGATGGGTGACTGGCGGTTGGACCGGAGGCTGTCCGTGCGATTCACGCTGCGTCCCAAGGACGACTCGTTCTACGTCCTCTTCGTCCATGCCGCAGAGCAGATCGTGTCCGGCACCGCACTCCTCGCAGAACTCGCGCTGCCGGGCGGCGACGTGAAATCGGTGAGTGACCGTCTCGTCGTCCTCGAAGAGGCTACAGACGAAATCACCCACACCCTGTTCGAGAAGTTGAACTCGACCTTCATCACGCCGTTCGACCGCGAGGACATCTACCGCCTCGGCTCGCTCCTCGACGATGTCATGGACCACCTCGAGGCCGTCGGCAGCCTGCTCTCCCTGTACGGCCTGACCGACCTCCCCACGCTGCCCCCGGAGATGCACGATCTCGCTCGCATTCTCGACCAGCAGGCGCACCTCACCGTCGACGCCATGCAGCGGCTCAAGCCGATGAAGGGCCTCGAGGAGTACTGGATCAACTGCAACCGCCTGGAGAACGAGGGCGACGGGATCTACCGCAGCCTCCTCGCGCGCCTCTTCTCGGGACAGTACGACGCCCTCACGGTCCTCAAGATGAAAGAGGTCGCGGACGTCCTCGAGGCCGCGTGCGACGGCTTCGAGGACATCGCCAACGCCATCGAGACCATCGTGGTGAAGGAATCCTAATGCGCGGCACTCCGGGCGAGGACGCGCGCCGATGAGCCATGTCGCCGTTGCCGTGATCGCCGTGATCATCGCTGCGAGTGTGTTCGACTACACGAACGGCTTCCACGACGCAGCGAATGCCATCGCCACCTCGGTCTCGACGCGTGCATTGACTCCTCGCGCGGGGCTTCTGATGGCCGCTGTTGGCAACTTCGTTGGGGCGCATCTCGGCGGGAACGTCGCCGCGACGGTGGGCAGCGGTCTCGTCGCGCTCCCCGTGGGCCTGCCGAGCCTGGGCGTGGTGCTTGCCGGCGTGATCGGGGCCATCGCCTGGAACCTCATCACCTGGCGCCTCGGCATCCCCTCGTCGTCGTCGCATGCGCTCTTTGGAGGTCTGGTTGGGGCGACGCTCGCGGCGACCCAGTTCGGGGTTGCTGGCGAGGTCCACTGGTCGAAGATTGTCGACAAAGTGCTCGTACCCATGGTGGTCTCTCCGCTCGTGGGTTTCACCCTCGGCGGCCTGCTGATGCTCGCGATCATGTGGGGGTTCCGCCGAGGTCACCCCGGCAAACTCAACCGCGGGTTCCGTTGGGCCCAGACGGTCTCCGCCGCTGCGATGTCCGTCGGCCACGGCATGCAGGACGCCGCGAAGACCATGGGCATCATCGTGCTCGCGCTGTACACCGGCGGGTACCAGAGCAGCAGCACCCACGTCCCCGGATGGGTGTTCTGGAGTTCCGCGACGGTCCTCGCGCTCGGCACGTACTCGGGCGGCTGGCGGATCATCCGCACCCTCGGCCGCAAGGTCATCGACCTCGACCCGCCGGCTGGCTTCGCCGCGGAGACGGTCGCCGCCGGGGTGCTGTTCACCACCTCACGCCTCGGCCTGCCGATCTCGACGACCCACACGATCACCACGGCCATCCTCGGCGTCGGGGCGACGAAACACCTCTCGGCCGTGCGCTGGGGCATCGCCGGGAACATCGTCACCGCGTGGGTGCTGACGTTCCCCGCCGCCGCCTTGATGGCGACGTTCGCCTACGTCCTGCTCAGGCCGTTCTTCTAACGCCGGCTCCCATCGAGGCCCGCGCGGACATCGAGGCGATACTGGCTGCTGAGCGCCGTGTCGGGCGAACGAGTATGTTCCGCACACACATCGTCCAGACCGAGGGGCTGAGATGCATCGCTGGCTGATCAACCACGTCCACACACCACTACTGATGCTCGCCTACGTCCTGCTCGCAGTCCTCTTCGCGTACGCGATGCTCCGGCTGGTCCGTCGCTTCTTCCCGTCGCTCGCTCGCGGCGAGG
>SCVR01000215.1 GCA_004296805.1 Dehalococcoidia bacterium | reverse complement strand
GCTCTTCCGATCTGCCTGTTGCTCGTGGCGGTCGCGCTGGCCGGTGGGGTGGTGCTGGCGACCCAACTGCGCGAGACCGCGCCGGTCGTCGTCGCCGCGCGCGAGCTTCCTCCGGGTCACGTCATCACACGCGACGACCTTGCGCTCAGCGAAGCGCGCCTCGAAGGACCGCTGGCGGGGCTCGCGGTCGGCGCGGCCGAGATCACGACGATCGTGGGGCAGACGGCCGCACAGACGATCCACGCCGGGGCGCTGGTGGTCCGTCCCGACCTCGGCAGTGGCCCTGTGCTCGCACCGGGCGAAATGGCGATCACCGTCGCCGTGGGCGCCGATGCCGTCTTCGCCGACCTCCGGCGCGGCGACCAGGTCGCGGTGCTGGAGACGTCGGAACCGGGCCGTCCCGGGAGCGCCACGAGGCTGCTGCTCGACCGCGCGACGGTGTACCACGTCGCGCTCGACGCGACGCGGGTGGGCCTCGGCGGGGGGAGCACGGAGAGCGGCGGACGGATCACGAACGTGACGCTCGTCGTCCCGCGCGCGGATGCAGAGCGCCTGACGCACGGCCTCGTGACGGGACGCCTCACGCTCGCACTCGTGCCGGCGGTGGACGCTGAGGCAGGGACGCGATGACCTCCGCTGCGGGCTCGACCGTGCGGGTGCTGCTGGCGACCGCGGACCGGGCGCTCGAGGCGCGGCTCGTCGCGGGGCTGTCGGGTGAGGGCATCGTGGTGGTCGGCCGCGCCCTCGATGGCCCCAGCGTGCTCGAGCAGGCGCTCGATGCTGGCGCGCAGGTGGCGGGCGGCGCAGACGCAGAGCCGATCGACGTGGTCGTGATGTCCGCGGCGCTGCACGGCCTGGGCGAAGCGACGCTGCTCGCGCTCCGCGAACGCGGCATGCCGGTGCTGCTGCTCGCCGCCGGCGAAGGCGAAGCGCGTCGGGTCGCGGGACTGGCGCCGTCGGTGCTGGCCTCGGAGCCCGCAGTGGCGATCGCGGAAGCCGTGCGCCGCACCCGCGACGGCGACCACACGCTGACCGCAACTGAACGGCCCGCTGGAGCGGCCGTAGCCGAGTGGGAGGCGGAACGCCCGGCGGCCGGCGACACGGCGGGCCGCGTGATCGCGGTGACCAGCGGGAAGGGCGCGCCCGGCAAGAGCACCGTGGCGATCGCGCTCGCGGCGGCGCTGGGCGGCGCGGGCTACACCGTGGCCCTCGTCGATGCCGACCTGCGCGGCGGGAACGTCGCCCCCTACCTCGACCTCGACCCGCGGCGCGGCCTCGTCGGCCTCGCGACCGGAGGCGGACCGCTTGGCGCGCGCCTCGACGGCGAGCTGCAGCCGGCCGGTACGTTCGCGGTGCTGGCCGGGGTGGAGCGCCCGGAGCTCGCCGGGGCCGTGTCGCCCGACCTCGTGACCGGCGCGATCGCGTTGCTGCGCGCGCGGTACGAGCGCGTGGTCGTGGACCTCGCCTCGAGCGCACCGCGCGACCTGCTGCTGGCGGCGGACCAGGTGTTGCTGGTGACGGGCGCCGACATGGTTTCGCTCTGGAACGCCCGGGTCGCGCTGCGCTCGTTCGGCGCCGACATCGCACAGCGCTGCGCCGCGGTGCTCAATCGCCGCGAGGGCCGCGAGCACTACGACGGCGATGAGGTCGAGGAGGCGCTCCGCATCCCGGTCGCGGGCGTGGTGCGCGAGGACCGTACCGCGGCCAGGGAGGCGATCGAGCGACAGGTGCCGCTCGCCGCCACGGGCGGCAAGGCGGCGGTCGACCTCCGCGCGCTCGCGGCCACGGTGGACGGCGTCCTGACCGGCGAGGCGCTCACGACGCGCGGTGGCGCGCCCCGGGCGCTGGCGGTGGAGGTGTAGCGGTGGCAGGCGCGGCGCTGGTGCATGACGAACGCGAACGCACGATCCGCGCCGAGGTGCAGGAGGAGCTGCGCCGCACGCTAGACGGCGACGACCTCTTGGCTCCCGGCGCAGAGGAGGTCGAGCGCGCGCGGCAGTTGATCGCGGCCCGCATCGCCGCGGCGCAGCGCCAGGCGACCACGCTCGGCCAGCCGCCGATCGCCGACCCGCGCGGACTCGAGCGGCGCCTGCTCGACGACCTGCTGGGCTTCGGGGCGTTGCAGCCGCTGCTCGACGACCGCGCGATCGAGGAGATCATCGTCAACGGCCCGCGGCGGGTGTTCGCGATCGCCGAGGGACGCAAGCGGCTCACCGATGTGACGTTCGCGGACGACGACGACGTGGTCCGCCTGCTCCGGCGGGTCATCGGGCCGCTCGGGGGGCGGCTCGACGAGACCAGCCCGATGGTGGACGCGCGGCTGCCCGACGGCTCGCGGCTCAACGCGGTGATCCCGCCGCTGGCGACCGCGCCCCACGTCACGATCCGCAAGTTCCTGCTGCGCGCCAAGACGCTCGACGACCTGGTGGAGCTGGAGACCCTGACGCCGGAGGCCGCCGCGTTCCTGGGCGCGTGCGTGCGCGCCGGCCTGAACATCCTGATCTCCGGCGGCACGGGCACCGGCAAGACCACCGCCCTCAACGCCCTCGGCGCGGCGATCACGGGCATCGACGAACGCGTGATCACCATCGAGGAGACCGCGGAGCTCCAGCTCGACACGGTGCTGCCGGACTGCGTAGCGCTCTCGGCCCGCGCCGCGAACGTGGAGGGGGCCGGGGCGGTCTCGATCCGCGCGCTCGCCCGCAACGCCCTGCGGATGCGGCCCACGCGGATCATCGTGGGCGAGGTGCGCGGCGAGGAAGCGCTGGACATGCTGTCCGCCATGAACTCCGGCCACGACGGCTCGATGTGTACGGTCCACGCCAGCGGGCCGCGCGAGGCGCTCTCGAAGCTCCGCACCTACGCGCTGATGGCGGACGAAGCGCTGCCGGCGCAGGCGATCACCGAGATGATCGCCGAGGCGATCCAGGTCGTCGTGCAGCTCCGTCTCGACGCCGCCACGCACCGGCGGACGGTCTCCCACATCTACGAGGTCACGGGCATCGAGGGCGACGCGATCGCCGGCAGCGACCTGTTCACGCTCCAGGACGGGCGGCTGGTCTGGACCGGCGTGCGCTCCCGCCGTGAGGCGCGGCTGGCCGCCGCCGGGTACGCCGGAGCGGGCCGGGGAGGCGCGAAATGAGACGGCCAGTGGGAGGTTTGCGGAGAGTTTCGGATCTCTGGACTGAGTCTGGATTGGGCGGGGCCGTTCTGGATTGGCCCTGGACTGGTTCTGGACTGGCGTGTCGCACGCTGACCGCCGTGAGGAGCGCGCGATGCACGTCGTCCTGAGCCTGATGCTCGGCACGGGCCTGCTGCTGACCTTCCTGTCGCTCACCGCGCGGCGGCCGGTCGCGGCGGTTCCGGCCGGTGAGCCGGAGCGCGCGGGTCTGCCGGCTGGCGCGTCCGCTTCGCGTGGCGAGCTGGCGACGAGAGTCGCGGCGGCCGCACTGGCGGCGGTGGCCATGCAGGCGTTCCTCGGATGGCCCGCCCTGAGCGCCGGCGCCGGGATCGTCGGCGCGCTGCTCCCCTCCTGGGTTCGCAGCCAGCGAGAGGCACGGCGGCGGGAGGCGGTCGAGGACGCGGTGGCGGAGGTGGTGGACGGGCTCCGCGACGCGAGCCGCGTGGGGGTCGGCATCGAGGATGCGCTGCGCTCGATCGGCCGCTCGGGCCCGCTGGCGCTGCGGCCGGCGCTCCGGGCGCTGGAGCGGGACCTCCGGCTGATGGAGTTCGACGCCGCCATCGCGCGTGCGCGCGAGTCGGTCGCACATCCGGCGTTCGACATGCTCGCCGTCGCGCTGGTGATGTCCTTCCGCATCGGCGGCCGCAACCTCAGCGGCGTGCTCGACGGGCTCGGGCGCTCCGTGCGCGGTACCGCGCGGGCCCGGCGCGAGGTGCGCGCCCAGCAGGCGGAGCAGGTGATGTCGGCGCGCGTGATCGCGGCGCTGCCCGTACTGCTGATCGTTGTGCTCCGCGCCGTGAACCCCGGCTACCTCGACGTGTTCTCCACACCGACGGGACAGGTCGTGCTCGCCGTCTGCCTCGTGCTCCCCGCCATCGGCTACACGGCGATGCGCTGCACGATCGCGCTCCCCGGCCAGCAACGGGTGCTGCGATGATGCTCGCGCTGCTGTCCCCGGCGCTCGTCCTGAGTGGCCTGCTCGGCGCCGGCCTCTGGCTGATCGTGATGGGCCAGCCGCTCGGACGGCCGCGGCCGCG
>SCVR01000026.1 GCA_004296805.1 Dehalococcoidia bacterium | reverse complement strand
GATCTGCCCATCGCAATGGACGCGGCCCTCTCGCCCAACCGCCTGGTCTTCGCAGGCGCGCCGCGGAACGGTGAAACCAGTCCGCAGCGCGCCATTGTTGTGTGGCAGCGGGACAACGCTGGCGCATGGCGGGCCTGGGGGACGGGCGCGCCCGCCGGTGTGCCCGGTCTGACCCAGTTCGAGCGGGGCGGGCAGTACGCCATCATCGCCAGTACACCGGTCGCCTGGAGCCTGCCGGCCCTCTCCAACGGCGCCTCGATCTTCGCCACCGGCCAGGTGCTGTCCTACTACGGCTTCCCCGGTGTCCCCACCATGGGAGTTCTGGGCGAATACCAACCCGCCGAGGCGATGCGCCAGGCGGTGGCGCAAGCCGCTGCCTACGATGCGCTCAATGGCGCGCGCACGGTGACGCCAGCGCTCCACCTGATCACTGCGGTCGCTCAGGCAAGCCCCGGCAACGATGGCACGTACCTCGGCCGCCTGCCGATGAGCACGGTGATGGAGTATGCCGACATCGCCGCAGCGCAAGGCGGACTGCTGATCCTGGACATCCAGATCGGCTGGTCGAACCCGCTCCTTGAGGTACGTGGCTATGAGGAGGCCCTGCTCCTGCCGCACGTCCACGTCGCCCTCGACCCGGAGTTCGCGACGCGCCGGAAGGGCTACCCACCGGGCGAGGCCATCGGCAGCGTCACAGGCGACGAGGTGAACGCGGTGCAGCGGTACCTGGGCGACCTCGTCCGAGTGAACGGGCTGCCACCGAAGGCACTGATCGTCCACCAGTTCCGTGACGACATGGTGCTGCAGCCCGAGGCCATTACCTCGGTGCCCGGCATCGATCTCGTCATCGACATGGACGGATGGGGCGGGCCGGGTGCGAAACTCGGCGGCTACGAGCGCTACGCCCAGTCGTACTACGCGCCATTCGCGGGGTTCAAGCTGTTCTACCGATGGGATACCCCACTGCTCACGCCCTCAGCCGTGCAGGGCCTGCCGAATCCGCCGCACCTGATCATCTATCAGTAGGCTCGAGGGTCACGCGGGCAGCCCCTGCTCCTGTGCCGCTCCCGATCCCAGCAGTGCCGCCACTGTATCCGAGGCGTACCCGCACTCGGCGAGGATCGCGCGCGTGTGCTGGCCCGCGAGCGGTGCGGGCCCTGCCGCGGTGCTCTCCGCGTCCGAGAAGAACAGGGACGAATCGACGGCGCGCACGCGGCCATCGAGGGGATCGTCCACCTCGGTGATCATGCCGCGCTCTGCGAAGTATGGGTGCGCCGCGGCCTCGTGCATCGTCATCGTGAGCCCGTACGGGGCGCCAGCGGCCTCGAGCCGGCGGGCGGCACCGGCGGCGTCGAACGCCGCCACCCACGTCCCCACGAGTTCGTTCGACTGAGCGGGAGATGCGGGCATCGGTGTGCCCTCGTGGCCGAGGGCGCCCGCGATCCGACGCCAGTTGTGGGCTTCGCCGATGTTGATCGTGAGATGCCGGCCGTCCTGCGTGCGGTGCACGGGGTGCCGGAACGGCTGCCAGGCCTCGATGGGGGCACCGTTCAGCGCAGGGCCCGCGACCTCGCTCAGGGTGTGCAGTTGCGCGTCCATCAATGTCGTGTCGATCCACTGGCCCCGCCCCGTACGCTCGCGGTCGTACAGCGCGGCAAGGATGCCCGAGAACGCGGTCGCTCCGGTGACGAGGTCCGCAACGGTGACACCGGGCGCGAAGGGCTCGGGCGCACGCTGCGCCTGCTGCTGCACCCACAGCCACCCTGCCTCCGCGTGCGCCGTCGCACCGAACGCCCGTCGATGGCTGAACGAGCCGCTCTGTCCGAACCCGGAGATCGAGGTATAGATGAGCCGGGGGTTGGTGGATGACACCTCGGAGTAACCGAGGCCCAGACGTGCCATCACGCCGGGAGCGAAGTTCTCCACGACCACATCGGCGGACGCCATCAGCCGTCTTGCCACCTCGACGCCGTCCGGATGTTTGAGGTCGAGCGCGATCGAGCGCTTGCCCAGGTTGTTCTGCACGCTGCCGTTGGCGCGCACCGGCTTGCCGCCCGCCGTAAAGGGCGCGTCCACCTTCACGACGGCTGCGCCCATGTCGGCCAGCATCCGAGTGCAGTACGGCCCGGCGACCACGCGTGTGAAGTCGACGACGCGCACACCTTCGAGGATCTTCCGTGCCATCGCCCACCCCGTCCTGTCACACCGTCGTTGTCGACCCGGCTGTTGGAGACACAGACGCCGCCTTGCGGCGGCGTCTGGTTGCTGCTGAGCGCAGTTGAGTTCCGAAGTCTAGCGGCGCGAGATCGCGTCGACCTCGGCCATCTCTTCCGCGGAGAGCTTCCATGAGGCGGCAGCGGCGTTCGCCGCGACCTGCTCCGGCTTCGTCGCGCCCGCGATCACGGAGCCGACGTACGGCTTCGAGGCGAGCCACGAGAACGCGAGTTCGAGCAGCGTGTGCCCGTGTGTCTGCGCGTACTCCTCAAGCTTTTCCACGATGTCGAAGTTCGAGTCCGTCAGGGCGCGCTGCGCCATCGGGCCGGCGGCCAGGCGCGTGCCGGCTGGCGCGGCCTCGCCACGACGGTACTTGCCGGTGAGCAGGCCGCTGGCGAGCGGGAAGAAGGGCAGGATGCCGAGGCCGAATGCCTCCGCCGCTGGCACCACCTCGCGCTCGATGCCGCGGGTAAGGAGCGAGTACTCGTTCTGGGCGGAGATGAAGGCCGTCATGTGCTCGCGCTGGGCGATGTGGTCGGCGTGCGCGATCTGCCATCCGGCGAAGTTGGAGTTGCCGATGTAACGGACCTTGCCGGCGCGGACGAGGTCGTCCAGCGCGCGCATCGTCTCCTCCATCGGCGTCTTCGGGTCCGGACGGTGGATCTGGTACAGGTCGAAGTAGTCGACGTTCATGCGCTTCAGCGAGGCGTCCACCGCGGACATGATGTACTTGCGCGAGCCACCCGAGGTGTGCGGGCCCTCGCCCATCGGACTCGCGAACTTCGTCGCGATGATCGCCTTGTCGCGCTTGCTGCTGCTCTGCAGTGCCTTGCCGAGGTACTCCTCCGACTTGCCCTGGCCGCCGTACACGTCAGCGGTGTCGAAGAGGTTGATGCCGGCGTCCAGGCAGGCGTCCACCACGTTGGCGGCGGCGCCGGCGTCCATGCGCCCGCCGAAGTTGTTCGTGCCCAGACCGACCACGGAGACCTGCAGGCCAGAGCGGCCCAGGTTGCGGTATTCCATCGAGTTGCTCCTCTGTCCATGTGGGTTTAGCCGGGGCAGTATAAGCCTGACCCGGAGGCTGGCCGACCGTATCCTGCCGGGGTGACAGTGCGGCTCCCCACCCTGTTCCTCACCGACACCACCTCGGACGCGCACGTCTCCGAGGGGCATCCGGAGCGCCCGGCGCGGCTGCACGCCATCCTGGACCACCTGAGCGCGACCGGTCTGCGCGCCCGCATGATCGACGTCGCCCCGCGTGAGGCCACGGACACAGAACTGCTCCGCGTCCACTCAGCAAGCCACCTCGCGCGAGTCGCCGCTACCTCAGCACGCTCGGGCTGGTTCGATGCCGACACGTACACGACGACCGCCTCCGAGGGAGTCGCGCGCCGGGCAGCGGGCGCCGTCGTGCAGGCCGTGGAGGCCGCCCTCGCCGGTACGGCGCAGAACGCCTTCGTCGCAGTGCGGCCACCGGGGCACCACGCCGAACCCGAAATCGCGATGGGCTTCTGCCTGTACAACTCCGTGGCGGTCGGTGCGGCAGCCGCCCTCGCGGCAGGCCTCGAGCGCGTGGCGATCCTCGACTGGGACGTCCACCACGGCAACGGCACACAGGCGATCTTCGAAGCTGACCCGCACGTGTTCTACGCGTCCACGCACGAGTACCCGTACTACCCCGGTACCGGCCACTTCTCTGAGACGGGCATCGGCGAGGCGCGCGGCACCACGCTCAACGTCCCCCTTCCCCGAGGCGCCGGGGACATCGCGATCACACGCGCGTATCGCGAGGTCATCCTCCCCGCCCTTGCGTGCTTCTCGCCTGACCTGATCCTCGTGTCGAGCGGATGGGATGCACACCGACGCGACCCGCTCGCTGGACTCGAAGTGTCGACGGCGGGGTACACGCAGGTCGCACGCGAGGCGATCGAGGCCGCGGAGCGCCTCTGCAACGGGCGGATCGTCGTCGCGCTCGAGGGCGGGTACGACGAGCACGCGCTCGCGTGGTGCGCGGGGTCGCTGGCGTCGTTGTTGCTGGGCGAGGAGCCGGCGCCGGACCCGGAGCCCGGTTACGCGGGCACGGAGCCGGACATCACGTTGGTCCTCGATGCGGTGCGGCGTGCGATCGGGCCCGAAGGCGCGTAGCAGCGAGGCTAGTCGGCGTCTGCCTGCTTCGCGCGGCGCTCGACCTCGGCAGCACGACGGCGGGCGGCCTGCTCTTTGCGGGTGCCGCTCGTGTGCTGCAGCCGCGCCTTGAAGAAGGTGTCCTTCGACTCCACCGCCTGGTTGATGATGTTGCCGCCGGTCTCCCGCTTCATCTCCGCCTGGATCTCCTGGCGGAATTCGTACTGCTCGATCTCCTCGACGCTGGGAGCGTCGTACTTCGGACGGCTACTGGGCACTTCTGGGTGCTCAAGGCCATAGATCGTGCCGGTGAGGGGCTGTGACACCTTCTGGCCCAGGTGCCAGTAACCGCCGTCGTCCGGCAGACGACGGGCGAACCCCTCGCGGAAGATGAACGCGGACCACTGCTTGCTGACGGTCCGCTTCGCGTCCTCGTCGCACTGAGGGCACGGCTGCGGCTTGGAGGCGTCCTTAGCCGGGCGCAGGAGTTCGAATACCCCGTTACACGGTTCGCAGTAGTACTCGTACAGCGGCATCGCGTTCCCCCTCGGTGTCGTGGCCTCAGGGTAACACCCGAGGCCCCGGCAGATTCTCGCCACCCTCTCCCGTTCTACGCGCGGACGGTCGATGATGGATCCATGCTCCGTCGCGCGGATCCCGCGCAGAGTCGAGGTGGGCAGTGCCGTATTATGTCATTGGTGGCCGCTACGCGGACACCACCTTCCGGAGCCTCGTCGAGCCCGCGCCGGTCATCGGCCCCTTCGAGAAACACGCGGCAGCGCTGGAGGCGTGGAGCGAGCGAGCCCGGGCGACCATCGATTTCGCGACGGTGCGCTACCAGATCGTCTGGCACGAAGGTGCAGGCGATCCGCCGCTGCCGACCGAGCACGCCTCGGACGCCGTCGCCTGAACGGCGCCCGACCAGGCCGAGGGGGAGCGCGTACAGCGCTGACTCGGTAGGATGCGGCGCGAAGGGGTGGGACGAATGCAGAAACCGCACGCCGGTAAAGCCGACTACGAGAATGCCTTCCGTGGCTTCCACTTCCCGATGTCGCGCGCCGCGATCCTGAACGCGGGCCGCGACAAGGGTGGTCTCGACCGCGAGGTCGCGATCGTGTTCAACGCGCTGCCGAACCGCAAGTACACCAGCCTCGATGACCTGAAGGACGCGATCCGCACGGTCTATCGGGCCAACGGCGTCGAGGACACCGACCTGCCGATATAGGCACGTCCTCTGTCGTGTGCAAAGGGCCCGCTCAAGCGGGCCCTTTCCGTGTTTCACAGTCTGAAGCCGGTTAGCGGCTACTTGATGCTCATCAACTCGACCTCGAAGGTCAGCGCCTTGCCGGCGAGCGCGTGGTTCGCATCGATGGTCACGCCGGTCGCGTCCACCTTCGTCACGATCGCCGGCTGCCCGCTCACCTGGACGCGGTCGCCCGCCTTCAGGCCCGCCGGGGCCTGGGCCGCGGGAACCGTGACCACGAGGTCATCGCGCCGCTCGCCGTAGGCCTTCGCCGCCTCCATGCGCACCTTGTTCTTGTCCCCGACCTTCAGTCCCATCACGGCCAGGTCGAAGCCCTCGATGACCTGGCCGGAGCCGACGGTGAACGTCAGCGGCTCGCGGCCCTTCGAGGAGTCGAACTCGGTGCCGTCGTCCAGCGTGCCCCGGTAGTGCACCGAGACGGTGTCGCCCTTCTTGACCACCCGATCCCCCTTGTTCGAGGCTGCGGCAGTCGAGGCCGTGCCAGTAGTCGTGCCTGCAACGGGCTGGGCGTCCTTGCCGCCACATGCCGTGAGTGTCAGTGCCAGAAGCGCGACTGTGCCCCAGGCCAGATGCTTCGTGATGGACCGGGGACGGAGGATGTGTGGCATCGACAAACGGTAGCACCGGCCCCGGCTCAGCCGCCTCTGGTCTGCCGTCGTCCCACATCGCGCCCTCGCAGTAGGCTGGTCAGGTGAGTCCCACACCGAAGCGCGACGCCACGAACCTCGCCTGGATCGACCTCGAAATGACGGGGCTCGACCCGGAGCGCAACGTCATCATCGAGATCGCATCCCTCGTGACCGACCGAGACCTCAACATCCTCGCGGAGGGCCCTTGCCTCGCGATCGCGCGGACCGATGAGGAACTCGCGCTGATGGACACCTGGAACGTCAAGACGCACACCTCCTCCGGGCTGATCGGGCGGATCCGCACCGAGGGCGTCACCGTGGCCGAGGCCGAGCGCCAGACGCTGCTGTTCCTGCGGAAGTGGCTGCCGAAGGGCGCGTCTCCGCTCGCGGGGAACTCGATCGCCCAGGACCGCCGGTTCCTCCGACGCGAGATGCCCAAGATCGAGGAATTCCTGCACTACCGGAACGTGGACGTCTCCACGCTGAAGGAACTCGTCCGTCGCTGGTATCCGACGCTGCCGCCTGCCGAGAAGAAGCAGGCCCACCAGGCGCTGGAGGACATCCGGGAGAGCGTGGGGGAGATGCTCTACTACCGCGCCCAGGTCTTCCGCCCCGCCAGCGAGGTGGCGCCGCCAGCGAGCGCGGCCCCCACTGCTGAGTCTGCTCCGCCTGTATAACTGCCCCTGCGCCTCGCGCCATCGTCTGCCGATGATCCCGTGGATCGAGGAGACATCGATGGCGGACACAGACCGCGCTTCGGTGCATGCGTGGCGCACGGGCCGCTTCGCCGCAGGTCCGTGGGCCACGCCCTCGGTCGCCACTGTCATGTCGCATCCCCTCGTGACCGTTGCCGCGAATGCCTCCTTGCGGCAGGCCCGCGATGTCATGCGGGCGCAGGGTGTGCACCACCTGCTCCTGGAAGACAAGGGACGGCTGGTCGCGATCGTCTCGGACCGAGACATCGACCACGCGATCTCTCCGTGGGCTGACGGCCCCTCAGCCACGCGCCGCGACGACGAGACCCTCGGACGCCCGGTGTACTCCTGTGCGACCTATTCGATGCGCACCATCCACTACGACGCACCGATCGAGGAGGCGGCCGCGGTCCTGCTGGGGGACAGCATCTCCGCGCTACCCGTCGTGGGCGTGGACGGGGGGATCGCCGGCATCGTGACCGCGCGCGACCTGCTCCGCGAACTGCTGGCCTGCCACCTCGACCAGTAGCGAACCTCGAGCCACTACATCGCTGGTGGCAGGGGCTGTACGCCTCCGGTAGGCTCCGCTCGCCCATGGCGGGCGAGGAGTCATCGATGCCGGATCCCACCACCGAGGCCCACGGCGCGCTCCACGGAGTGCGCGTGCTCGAGTTCTCGCAGATCGTCGCGGGCCCGTTTGCAGGCGTCGTACTCTCGGACCTCGGCGCGGACGTGGTGAAGGTCGAACCACCCGAGGGCGAGGGCTACCGCAACCAGGGCGCCGTGGTC
>SCVR01000214.1 GCA_004296805.1 Dehalococcoidia bacterium | reverse complement strand
CGATCTCGGTGCCGGTGGCGATGGGGCTGGCGCTCGCGACGGGGTTCGTGACGGCCTCGGTGCAGCCTCCGTTGACGTCGATCGTGCAGATGATCGTGCCGGTGGAGCGGCTGACGCAGGGGATCGTGCTGCGGACGATGGGGCAGAACCTCGCGCAGTTCTTCGGCACGGCGGTCGGGGGCCTCGCGATCGCGTCGCTCGACTACGGCGGCGCGTTCGCGGTGCTGGCCGTGGGCTACCTCGTGGGTGGGGCGGCGATGCTCGGGGTGCACCTTCCCGCCGCGGCGCCCTCGACGACGGTGCGGCCGCGGATGGCGGATGCGGCGCGCGAGGGGATGCGGTTTGTGTTCAGCGACCGGGCGCTCCGCAGCCTGGTGATCTTCTCGGTGATCTCGGGGCTGTTCATGCTCGGGCCGACGTTCGTGCTGATCCCGGAGATCGGCCGGGAGAAGTTGCACGTGGGGCCGGGGCCGAACTCGCTGTTGCTGGCGCTCCTCGGCGTCGGCATGTTCGTGATGTCGTTGTTCCTGCTGACGCGACGCGAAGTGCATCGAAAGGGCAACTGGTTCGTGGTGAACCTGTTGTTCGCGGGGCCGCTGATGGTGCTCACGGGCTGGTCGACTTCGTACTGGTTCACGGCGGTGGTGATGGCGCTGTGGGGCCTCGGCGGCGGGGTGTACGTGAACCTGAACCAGACGTTGATCCAGACGAACACGCCGAACGCGATGATGGGGCGGGTGATGAGCATCTACTCGCTGTCGATCGCGGGGATCATCCCGCTGGGGTCGCTGCTCGCGGGTGGTGGGGCAGCGGTGATCGGCGCGGACCGCTACCAGATGCTGTCGGGTGTGATCCTCGGGCTCGCGGCGGTGTGGGGATTCTTCACGCAGCGGGAGTTGCGCGCGCTCGACTGAGCAAGGCACGGCGAGGCCCGGCGCGGCCTGGCGCGGCGGCAAGGGGGTGGCTCATGATCTCGATCCGGCCGAACTTCCCCGTGGGCGATCTGGCACGGGCGATCGCGTTCTACCAGCGCACGCTGGGGCTCGAGGCGCGGGTGCAGTCGCCCGAGTACGGCCTCGCCATCCTCGGCAGCGGCGCGATCGAGCTGGCGCTGCTCGCCGGGACGCCCGCCGGGCCCGCGAGCGCGTACCTGGAGGTCGCGGACGTCGACTCAGTGTTCGCGGCGTGCGAGGCCGACCCGGACGCGAGGCTCCTAGGGCCGCTCACGACGCAGCCGTGGGGACTGCGCGACTTCGGGATCGTCGACCCGTGGGGGAACATGCTGGGCGTCGGCCAGCGGGTGTCGTAGCAGCGCGGGCGGCGCTGGCCTCGATCACGACGCGGGCACCGACTCCATCGCGGGGGCGGCCGTGCCGAAGGTGCCGCGACGCAGCAGCTGGCGCATGTCGGCGAGTGAGACGACCCCGACGATGAAGACGACGGTCCAGAGCAGGCCGGGGATCACGAGCAGCGGCCGGACGCCGACGATGTCCGCGAGCGCGCCCATGCCGAGGTTCACGAAGGCCATGTGCCCCGCGGCGAGCATGACGTAGAGCGACATCACGCGGCCTCGGAGGAGGTCCGGTGTCATGTCCTGGACGAACGTGGCGGAGAGCGCCATGTAGGAGGCCTGCGAGCCACCGGCGATGACGGCGCCCGCGATCGCGAGTGCGGGGGTGGGGGCGAAGCCGAGGGTGAGCATCGAGAGGCCGCTGGCGGCACCGCAGATCGCGAGCACTTTGCCCTGCACCGCGAGCGTCGGGATCTTCGCGATGCCGACGGTGCCGGTGATCGCGCCCGCGCCGAGGCCCATGAGCAACGCTGAGTAGAGCTGGCCGCCACCACCGAGGTCGTGTGCGAGTTCCGGGATGAGCGAGTCGAACGCCATCGTAAGCGCGCAGTGGAAGACGACGAGGGTGATGACGAGGGCAACCCGGCGGTCGCGCCCGATGTAGCGCGCGCCCTCGCCCATCTCGGAGAAGAGGCGGGCGACCGAGAGGCGCTGGGTACCGAGCGGTGCGGTGTTGCGGTAGCGCATCCGCCACAGGCAGATGGCGCCGCCGAAGTAGAGGATGGCGGAGAGGACGAAGACGGAGCCGGCACCCCAGACCTCGAGGAGGATGCCACCGACGAGCGGGCCGGCGAGCCTCGACCCGTGGACGGAGACGCTGGAGAGCGCCATGCCGGAGAGCAGTTGGTCCTTCTCGACGAGCGCGGGGATCATCGCCTGCTGCGCGGGCGTCTGGACCGCCCTCGCGATGCCGCCGAGGAGCGCGAAGACGACGACGTGCCAGACCTCGACGACGCCGGTGAGCGTGACGATGGCGAGGCCGACGGTGCCCATGAAGGCGATGAGGC
>SCVR01000213.1 GCA_004296805.1 Dehalococcoidia bacterium | reverse complement strand
CGTGCAGACGGTGCGACGGGTGCTGGAGCGGACGCCTCCTGAGCTGGCCTCGGACGTGATCGACCGCGGGATCGTGCTGACCGGCGGCGGGGCGCTGCTGCGCGGGATCGACGACCTGATCTTGCAGGAGACGGGTGTGCCGGTGCACATCGCGGAGGACCCGCTGCGCTGCGTGGCAAAGGGTGCGGGGATGGCTCTCGACTACATCGACGTGATCGAGCGGGCGTTGCCGACGGAGGAAGAGGCGCTGATCGAGGGATCGTCGCGCTAGCGAGGGCTCGGACGGGTTAACCGCCGCGGCGCTGCTTCAGGTGGTAGGTCATGCTCTGCAGGAAGAGCACCGGATTGATGTGGCGCACCTCGACGTTCGGGGGAGTCTGCACTCGGTTCGGCGTGTAGTTGAGGATGGCGTGTACGCCGGCGTCGACGAGGGTGTCCACAACGTCCTGCGCATGCTCACCGGGTACGGCGACGATGCCGATGTCCACCGCAGTCTTCTTCAAGTCGGCCTCGAGCGTGGCGACGTCTTTGACGCGCTGGCCCTCGATCTCAGTTCCCACGAGTCCCGAGGAGGCGTCGTACAACGCGATGATGTCGAAGCCCTGGCCCTCGAAGCCGGGGTAGGAGGCGATGGCGCGCCCGAGGCGCCCGATGCCGATGACGACGACCTTCCAGCGGCCGTCTAGGCCGAGGATGGCCTTCAGTTCATCGAGGAGGCGGGGGACGGAGTAGCCGCGTCCCTGTTTGCCGAAGCGGCCGAAGTAGGAGAGGTCTTTGCGGATCTGCGCCGGGGTGACGCCGAGTTCCTCGCCGAGTTCCTGCGAAGAGACGACGGAACGCCCCTCCGAGTCCAGACGGGACAGGAGCCGGTAGTAGAGCGGCAGTCGGTCAATGACGACGTCAGGGATTTCGATTGGCACACCCACCCCCGCCCGGGCCGCACTGGTGCTTGATGATGCGCGTTTGTGTGCATGTGCGCAATTTCACAGGCGTGACAGAATGGAAGGCCTCATCCGTGCCTCCGGGGGAGCGCCCGCGCCTATGACCTCGCCTTCGGCCTCGACGCTGGACCTGCGGATTCTGCGGCTGCTCATCGAGGGGCCTCGGGCGACGGTGTTCGTACCGGTGCCGGGGGGCGAGTTCATGCTTGGGTCACCGCAACGGGCGGACGAGCAGCCGCTGCGCCGGGTCCGTGTGCGGGCGTTTGAGGCGGCGCTGACGCCGGTGACGAACGCGGAGTACGCGCACTTCCTGGACGCCTCCGGGCACGAGGTGCCGAAGTTCTGGACCGACCCTCGTTTCAACGCGCCGGAGTGCCCCGTGGTGGGGATCTCCTGGTTCGAGGCGATGGACTACTGCGTGTGGTTGTCGGATCTCCTCGGGCGTGGGGTGCGGCTGCCGACAGAAGCCGAGCGAGAGTGGGCGGCATGCGGCGGGGCGAACACTCGCTATCCGTGGGGCGACGAGCCGTGGACAGAGGGCGTACACGGCCTCGGATCAGCGGGCGGCGACCGGCCGCACCCGATCGGCACGACGCCGCCAAACGGGTACGGTCTGTACCACATGGCCGACAACGTCCACGAGTGGTGCAGCGACTGGTACTCGCCCACGGCGTACGCCGCGTTCGAGGGGGACGTGGTCGACGGCCCGCGGTACGACGAGGAGACGCTGCGGCGCGCCTCGCGCGGCGGGTCGTGGCGGCACCACGTGAAGGTGTCACGGGTTGCTGCGCGGTCGTCGTTGGCACCGGACTTCCACTACAACGACTACGGGTTCCGCGTGTACGCCGACCCCCTGCCGGGGGCGTCCGCGTGACCGCCGCGACAGCCTCGAGCCGACCACTGACCACGATCGAACCGTGGCTTGCGTGCGATGCGGCGGCGGCCGCGGCGCGGCTGCGCGGGCGGCCGGGCCTCGCGTGGCTCGATTCGTCACTGGTCGACGGGCGGCTTGGCCGATGGTCGGTGGTCGCGTCCGACCCGCGCTGGACGCTCACGGGTTACGAGGACGGCGTCCTGCTGGAGTGCGCGGGCGGGCCTCGACGGTTGCAGGGTGGGGCGCTCCGAGCGTTCGCGCGCGCCGCGGAGGCGGAACAGCGTGTGACGCTGCCTGCGGGCGCTCCGGACGGGTTGCCGTTTGCGGGCGGCGCGATCGGCTACCTCGGGTTCGAGTTGGGGCGCGAGGTAGAGCGAGTGCCCGCGACCACGCGCGACGACATCGGCGCGCCGGTACTCGCGTTCGGGTGGTACGACGCGGCGTTCGTGTGGGACGCGCTCGCGCAACGGGGTTGGCTCGTGGGACGTGCGGAGGCGGTGGCGGTGCTGCGCGGCCGTCTGGAGGCTGCGGCGGGGCGGGAGACGGAACAGCCACGACGTGGATCGGCGGGGCTGTTGCGTTCGAACATGACGCGGCAGGCATACCTCGCCGCCGTGGAGCGCGCACGTTCGTACATCGCGTCGGGTGACATCTACCAGGTGAACCTGACGCAGCGGTTCTCGGCGGTGACGGACACCGACGGCTTCGACCTGTACCGGCGCCTGCGCGAGGTGAGCCCTGCGCCGTTCGCGGCGTACCTCGATGTGCGCGGCGCCTTCGGTGGCGTGGAGGTGCTGTCGTCCTCGCCGGAGCGGTTCCTGCGCGTAGACGGGGCGCACCTTCAGACGCGGCCGATCAAGGGGACGCGGCCACGCGGTGCGACACCGGAGGAGGACGCGCGGCTGGGCGCGGAACTGCGCGCGAGCACGAAAGACCTCGCGGAGCACGTGATGATCGTGGACCTTGAGCGGAACGATTTCGGGCGGATCGCGACCCCGGGGAGCGTGCGAGTGCCCTCGTTCGCCGCGTTGGAGTCGTACCGGCAGGTGCACCACCTCGTTTCCACGGTGGAGGCGGAGCGCGCGCCCGGCGTGGGGCTGGAGGCGACGCTGCGCGCGATGTTCCCGGGCGGTTCGATCAGTGGCGCGCCGAAGGTGCGGGCGCTGGAGATCATCGATGAGTTGGAGCCGACGGTCCGCGGCGTCTACTGCGGGAGCATCGGCTACGTGTCCGCGCACGGGCCGATCGACCTGAACATCGCGATCCGGACGATCACGCTGGCGGACGGCGTCGCTCATCTGCATGTGGGCGGCGCGATCGTGCACGACTCCGACCCGGCAGACGAGTATGACGAGACGCTGGCGAAGGCACGTGGCATGGCGCGCGCCCTGGGCGTGGCGCTGCCGGACGAGCCTGCGCAGGTCGAAGCGACTGACGAGGTCACAGCACGACGATGAGTGAGCGGCCGTCACTGGCATGGGTGCGCGACCGGCTGGTGCCGCGTGATCAGGCGACAGTCTCGATCGACGACTTCGCCGTGCGGTACGGGGCGGCGTGCTTCGAGACGATGCTGGCACGCAACGGGATGGTGTTCCGGCTGGAGCCGCACCTCGCGCGACTCGCGTACGGGTTGCGGGCGATGGGGGCCGAGCCGCCCTCGGGCGACCTGTTGCGGAGGGCGATCGACGAGACGCTGCGGGCGAATGCGCTGTCCGACGCGTCGTTGCGGCTGGAGGTGAGCGTGGGGGCCGGGCACACGCCTGACCTCGACGCCGCGACGGAGCCGCTGGTGACGCTGACGGTGGGGCCGCTGACGCTGCCGCCGGATCCGCCGCGCTTGCGGATCACCTCGGTGCGGCTGGACGAGCACCAGCCGATGCGTGGGGCGAAGACGGCGAACTTCCTAACCTACCTGCTGGCACGGCGCGAGGCGCGGGGCTCGGGCGCGGACGACGCGCTCCTGCTCAACCACGCGGGCGATGTCGCAGAGGCGGCGACGTCGAACGTGTTCCTGCTGCTGCGCGACGTGCTGGTAACGCCCGCGGCAGAGGCCGGGCCGATCTCCGGGATCACGCGCGCGGCGGTGATCGATGTGGCGCGTGCTATCGGGATCCCGGTGGAGGAGCGCCGCGTCACGCTGCACGACCTGACGCGCGCGGAGGCGGTCCTGCTGACGAACAGCATCGTGGGGATCCTGCCCGTGGCCTCGGTCGAGGGTGAGCGGCCATTCTCGCCGGAGGCGGTGGACTGGCGACCAGTCTCGACGCTGCCATCCGCAGTGGCACGGCTCAGCGCGGAGTACGAGGCGCTGGTGGCGGACGAGTGCGGGCTTGCGAGGCGCGGCGACACGGCGTAGAACCGCCCGGCGACGCCTCGGATGGCGCGTGGGAGGGTGACTGCCATGCCGTTGATGGACCTCGGAGACGCGACGATCCACTACGAGGAACGCGGCTCCGGCCCGCTGACGTTCGTGTACTGCCACGGCCTCGGGAGCAGCGGCCAGGGCTTCGAGCGCGACGACATGGACTGGTACGCGCAGCACTTCCGCACGATCTCGTGGGACAACCGAGGCCTCGGGCGGTCGAAGCCATCGGCGAAGTACTCGCTGCCGGCGTACGCGGGTGACCTCGCGCACCTGATGGACAAGTTGAACATCGGGCGCGCGGTGGTCATGGGCGTGTCGTGGGGCGGGGTAGTGGTGCAGCGGTTTGCGCTGGACTACCCGGAGAAGTGCGCGGCGATCGTCCTCGACTCTTCGTCGAGCGAGAGCAACCCGAAGGCGAGCGACAACTGGTACATGCGTGGGGAGGTGGCGCGGCTGGGGCCGGCGGCGCTCGTGGGGAAGTCGCTCGCACCGGCGTTCGAGGGACACGCAACGGTGAACGAGGCGCAGTTCCCGAAGGTGCAGCCGGAGCATGTGGAGTCGTACGTGGCGCAGTCGCGTGCGGTCGCGGGGCTGCGTGAGCACCCGATGACGCCGTACCTCGGGCGGCTGACGATGCCGGCGCTGATCGTGGCGGGCGGCAAGGACCAGGTGGCGGGCGCGGGCGGATCGGTGGTGATGTCCCGGGTGATCCCGGGGTCGCGCCTGGAGATCCTGCCGGAGGCGGGGCACGGGGTGTACCGGCACGACCCGGAGGGGTTCCGGTCGATCCTGCTCGACTTCCTGAAGCAACGCGGCCTGCTGAAGTGAGACGTGTGATGATGCGCGGATGAGCAGACTCGGGCCGGAATACGACCGCTACTTCGAGGGCAACCGCGCGAACTGGGACGAGCGCGTCCCGATCCACCTCGCATCCCAGTCATACGACATGACGGGGTTCCTGCGCGGGGAGAAGCAGCTCACGCGCATCGAGCGCGAGGAGGTGGGCGACGTCCGCGGGAAGCGGCTCCTGCACCTCCAGTGCCACTTCGGGATGGACACGCTGAGCTGGGCGCGCCTCGGCGCGACGGTCACAGGGCTGGACATCTCGCCGGCGGCGATCGAGGCGGCCACCCGCCTCGCAACGTATGCAGAGATACCCGGCACCAGGTTTGTAACGGCGAATGTGTACGACGCGCCGGATGCGCTCGGCGGTGAGACGTTCGACATCGTGTATACGGGGATCGGGGCGCTGAACTGGCTGCCGGATGTGGACGCGTGGGCGCAGGTCGTGGCGGCGTGCGTGGCGCCGGGCGGGCGGTTCTACATTCTCGAGTGTCACCCCGTGCTGTGGTCGCTGGATAACACGCGGGAGGACGAGGCGCTGATCCTCAAGTACCCGTACTTCGAGACTGCGGAGCCGGGGTACGTGGCGGATGACGCGCTGACGTACACGGACGGACCGCCGTTAACTGAGTCCCCGGTCTCGTATGAGTGGAACCACGGCCTCGGGGAGATCATCGACGCGCTGCTGCGGGCCGGCCTGCGCCTCGACTTCGTGCACGAGCACCAGGAGGTGCCGTGGCAGGCGCTACCGTGGCTGGTGCCGGGGGATGACCCGCGGACGTGGGTGATGCCCGAGGGGCGCGAGCGGGTGCCGCTGACGTTCT
>SCVR01000212.1 GCA_004296805.1 Dehalococcoidia bacterium | reverse complement strand
CGAAGGTGAAGATCCTGATCCTGGTGTCGGACGGCCGGCCTCAGGACCACGGGTACGGCCGCGACCGCACGGAGAAGGAATACGCCGTCCACGACACGAAGCAGGCGCTGATTGAAGCGAAGCGCGTGGGGATCACGCCGTTCCTGATCACGGTGGACAAAGAAGGCCACGACTACCTGAAGCAGATGTGCGACGACATCGGCTACGAGGTGGTGGACGACATCGAGTCGTTGCCTCGACGGTTGCCGACGCTGTACCGGCACCTGGCGGCGGACTAGCGCGCACGGGCCTGAGGCCTCGGAACGAACAAGCAGAAGCCCCGCCGGACGGCGGGGCTTCTGTGTGTGGTCGGTTGTCCACATCGGTGCGCCGTTCGGGGGCGCGATGGCGCGGGTTACCGCGCGAGGACCTGCGCGGTCCGGGTGCTGAAGTGGAAGTGTTCTAGCGAGCCGGGTGCCGGCGGCCTTCGTCACCGGCGAGTGAGTACTTCAATGGCGTAACCCTCCGTTAGACCGAAGTGTGCCGCGTCTTCCCCAGAGTGCGCCAGTCCGTGGTCTTGCTCATCGCGACCTCCGTCCCTGTGCTCTCCCGGACATCCGAGCCAGTGCAGGGGATGCCTGACTGGTATGTCCTTCGCCGATGAGATCACGATAGCGAGCCTGTATTTCGTGAGAGTGTCCACAAGCACTCTCGCCTCGGTGACGTTGGGCCTGATTCAGTCACATTCATTGCGAACGGGGATCCACGCTTGCTCCCGCGGTCACGGGCCGATCGCCATGTGACGTCAGGCGGTGCCAGATACGTGATGCCAGACCACGTGCGCGAGGTCGTCAGTGGTCTCTGCGCGTGCGACGCCGGCCTCCGCCAGCACGTCGAGGTGGCCGATGGTTTCGGTCATGGCCTGAGCGATGCGCGCGTGCGGGAGGCGGGGGAAGACGGCGCGCGCGACCTCGAAGGCGGTGGCGGCGCCGGCGGCCTCGAGGGCGGCGCGCACGCGGGCGCCGCGCCGCGCATGGTGGTCCTCGAACTGCGCGAAGAGCCTCAAGGGAGCGGCTACGACATCGCCGTGGCCGGGGAGGATGCGGGTGATGGGGAGCGCGCGGAGGGCGGCGACGGAGCGGAGGAAGGGGGGCAGCGAGGGCCACCGAGAGGTGTCACCAGCGAGGGCGTGGGGGAAGTGCAGGCCGGGTGTGGGGATCGTGGTCGGGAGGAGGGTGTCGCCGGAGCAGAGGTCGAGTCCTTCGGCGTCGTCCGGCGCTTGGATGGTGGCGACGAGGTTGCCGGGGGTGTGGCCGGGGGCGAGGCGGAGGCGGAGCGTGCGTCCATCCGCGAGGGGGTAGGTGGGGGCGTCCTCGGCGGGGGTGATGTCCTCGATGGGGCAGGGTTCCCAGCGTTGCTGGGCGGTGCGTGCGCCGAGGAGCGTGGCGGTGACCTCGGATGGTGCGCCGTGCCTCGCGAGTTCGGCGGCACGGGCGAGGCGCTGCGCGCGGAGGCCTTCGAGGCCAGCGGTGAGGGCGGGGACGGCGGCGTGGGCGGCAACGATGCGTGCGCCCACCGCGGCCCAGCGGGCGGCGAGGCCGGCGTGGTCGATGTGTTCGTGGGTGACGACGACGACGCGGATGTCGCGCAGGGCGAGGCCGAGGGATGTGAGTTGGGCCTCGATGGCCGGCCAGGCCGCGGGGTCGGCGTCGGGCTCCCAGCCGGCGTCAACGAGGAGCGTGCCGCCGGTGGCGAGGGGGAAGGGCCAGAGATTGTTGTCGGCGATGCGGATGGGGCGTGGGGTCGGTGAGGTGGGTGTGGTCTGCGTGGTCATCGGCGAGGGGATCGTATCGCACGGAGGCGCCTCGGACGGACGTTTGCAGAGCGACGTGGGGGGTGCGCGGCTAGTATCCGCGGCGGACTCCGCAGCGACGGGGTGGCGGCAGGCGGGGACGTAGCCCTCCATCGGGGGAACCTCCGCGGGCCGCAGTGAGAGGACTGGGTCGATGGACGTTGGGGCAGGGCTGGCTACCGACCTCAAGGGTGTGGCGGCGAAGGCGCGGCAACTGGAGAACCTCGGTTACGACATCGCCAGTTCGGGCGAGACTTCGCACGACCCGTTCCTCCCGCTGCTGATCGGCATGGAGCACACGGAGCGGATGCAGTTCAGCACGCTGGCGATCGCGTTCCCGCGTTCGCCGTACATCACGGCGAACATGGCGTGGGACATGCAGAAGTTCTCGGACGGGCGGTTCGTGCTCGGCCTGGGGACGCAGGTAAAGGGCCACAACGAGCGCCGGTTCAGCGTGCCGTGGGTGCCGCCCGGGCCGCACCTGCGGGACTACGTGAACATGGTGCGTGCGGTGTGGGACTCGTGGCAGAACGGCACGAAGCCGAACTTCGAGAGCGAGAACTACCAGTACAAGTTGACGAGCCCGTTCTTCAACCCGGGCCCGATCGAGCACCCGAACATCCCGATCGTGATCGCGGCGGTGAACCCGTTCAACGCGCGCCTGGCGGGCGAGGTGTGCGACGGCATCGCAATCCACGGGTTCAGCACCTTCAAGTACATCAAGGAAGTGCTGATCCCCGCGGTGCACGAGGGCGCGCGGCGGGCAGGGAAGCAGCCGAAGGACCTGCAGATCCGCGGCGGCGGTTTCATTGTGACCGGGCGGACCGAGCAGGAGGTCGCGGCGGCGAAGGAGCGGTCGCGTCGCCAGATCTCGTTCTACGCCTCGACGCGGTCGTACGGGCGGGTGATGGCGACGCACGGGTGGAACGACGAGGCGGCGCAGTTGCACCGTCTGTCGGTCGAGGGCAAGTGGGACGAGATGGTCGGTGTCATCACCGACGACATGATGGAAGAGTTCTGCGTGATCGGTACGTGGGACGAGTTGCCGGCGAAGATGCGTGAGAAGTACGCGGGTGTGAACACGCAGATCTCGTTTGCGCCGGGGGACCCGAAGAACCCGGACGAGGAAGCGCAGATCCGCGAGATCATCCAGGAGCTGAAGAGCATCCCTTCGGTCGGCGAGGTCTAGCCTCGGGCGGCCTCGTTCCCTCGGGACGCAGATGAGACGCCGCGCTCAAGCGCGGCGTCTCTGTGTGTGGAGGGGCGACGCTATGGGTTGACCTTACAGTGACTGCAATGTGTAGGGTGGCGGCGTGAACATCTCAGAACTCGCCCGCAGCGCGGGGCTCTCGACGTCGGGGGTCCGTTGGTACGAGACGGTGGGCGTGTTGCCGGCCGCGCCTCGGCGGCAGAACGGGTACCGGGAGTACTCGGAGCAGGACCTGCGGCTGCTCCAGCTCGTGACGGCGTTGCGGCGGGTCGGACTGGCGCCAGGGGAGGCGGGACGGCTCGCGCGGCTGTGCATGAAGCAGGGCGAGGTTGACCCGGCGGTGGTCACCACGCTCGTGGAGCACCGCGCGGCGATTGCGCGGCAGCGCGAGGACCTGGGACGCCTGGAGGCTG
>SCVR01000211.1 GCA_004296805.1 Dehalococcoidia bacterium | reverse complement strand
CCCGGGGCGTCGGCCGCCCTCATGGGCGGCATCGAGGTCGAGCCCCAGAGCGAGGGCACTCGTCCGGCGGACGGGCCCGCCATCGAACAACACCGACGGCGCGGCGCAGCGTTCTGCCCACTCCGGGACGATCTCGACCGCGGCAGTGTCGAGCGGCCGGTTGAGGATGACGCCGAACGCCCCCTCCGAATCATGGCGGCACAGGAACACGACGGTGCCCGCGAAGTTCGGGTCCGTCAGCAGGGGTGTCGCGACGAGCAGCCGCCCCTTGAGGGACGGGCGTTCCTTCGGCATGGCCGCATCATCCGCCTCGGAGGGGTGACGGGGCTACCGGTACGCCTCAGGCGCGGCGTCACCCTCGAGGGCACTCAACAACCGCGCCTTCAGACTCGTGAATTCGGCGGAGATCACCGTAAGCGCGTCGCGGGGGCGCGCGAGCCGCACATCGACGCGGGTCACGATCCGGCCCGGGCGGGGTGACATCACGTACACGGTGTCGGCGAGGGTGAGCGCCTCCTCGACGTCGTGGGTCACGAGCAGGACCGTTCGTGGTTCCTCAGTGAGTACGCCCTGCAGCCAGCGCTGCATCTCGTGCCGAGTGATCGCGTCGAGGGCTCCGAACGGCTCGTCGAGCAGGAGTGTGTGGCGGGGCGCGAGGAACGTGCGCAGCAACGCGAGCCGTTGGCGCATCCCGCCAGACAACTGCGCGGGCCACGACCGTTCGAAGCCCGCGAGCCCGAACCGACCGAGGAGCGCGAGCGCACGCGTGCGAGCCTCGGCTGCTGGCACGCCCGCGAGTTCCGCGGCGAAGGTGGCGTTGCCGACGACCCGTCGCCACGGCAGCAGCAGGTCGCGCTGCGGCATGTACGCGACGTCCTCTGCGTGCACCTCGCCCGTGGTGGGGCGCACGAGCCCTGCCACAACCCGCAGCAGCGTGCTCTTGCCGCAGCCGGAAGGGCCCAGCAGCGCCGCGAACTCGCCCCGGGCCACCGCCAGGTCGACCGCTTCGAGGGCGATCACCGGCGGTTGCCCTGCGTAGGTGAGCGAGAGGTCGCGCACGTCGATGGCGTGCTCGTTGGTCATCGGGCCCACCTACGCGGAGTTGCCGGCACTACTTCTTCGGCAAGAAGTCATTGGTGAACGCGGCGTTCACTGGGACGTCTTTCTCCAGCAGTCCGGACTTCCGCAGGAATGCGGCGAAGTCCGTCCAGACCTTCTGGTCCTGCACGCCCCAGGCCTTGCCTTTCTCGATGTACATCGGTGCGTGGTACCTGGCGCTGGAGGTGACAAGGGTCTTGTCCAGTTCCGGAGCCGACTTCAGTAGCAGTGTCGCGGCTTCATCGGGCTTGGCGGCCGCGAGTTCGTAGCCTCGGGTGGTGGCCTTCAGGAACTTCCGCACGAGGTCCGGGCGTTCCTTGATCGTCTTCTCGCTGGCGATGATCACGGGCGTGTACCAGTCCGGGATGCACTTCTGGTAGTCGACGAACTTCACCGAGGTGACGTCCTTCTTCTCGACTTCGCGCGAGCGCAGCACGTCCCAGCCCTCGAAGACCCAGACGAAGTCGAAGCGCTTCTGCTCCATGCCGGGGAGGTAGTCGATGTTGCCCACCTCGACTGACTTCACCTTGGTCGGGTCGCCGCCGTCGCACTTCACCAGGGTGTTCAGGAGTTCCCGTTCCAACGGGCCGCCGTACCCACCGTACGTCTTGCCCTCGAAGTCTTTCGGACGCTTGATGCCGCTCGAGGTGAGTGCGAAGAACGAGGAGTCGTTGTGCGGCAGCAATGTCGCGATCGAGACGACCGAGGCGCCCGCAGCCCGCGCCGGCAGGAGCGATTCGGCCTGTGAGATGCCGAAGTCCGCGCCGCCCGATGCGATCACCTGGTCAGCGCCGGCGGCAGCAGGCTCGACGATCTTGAGGTCGATGCCCTCCTCCTTGTACCAGCCGTTCTGCAGCGCGGCGTAGATGCCCGCGTGGTGGTTGTTCGGCGTCCAGTTGAGCATCAGCGTGACGGGCGTGAGCCCGCCCGCCTTCCGCTCTTCCTTCTTCACGCTGCAGGCCATGAGGCCCACGGCGAGGGCGGCCACGAGGCCCACCATCGCAATCTGCTTCAGGCGTCGTTGTGTCATCTCAAACCTCCTCTTGCGCCACACCTCGGGCGACGTGCTGCCAGGGCATCGCGAGCCGCGCCGCCACGTGGACGGCGGCGAACGAGGCGATGCTGAGCGCGGCGATGACCACCACCGCCACGAAGACGCGGTCGACGCGGAACGCCGTCTGCGACCGCGTGATGAACAGTCCGAGCCCACTGCTCGCGCCGACCCACTCCGCGATGACCGCACCGAGCACCGCGTAGGCTGCGCTGATCTGCATCCCGGCG
>SCVR01000210.1 GCA_004296805.1 Dehalococcoidia bacterium | reverse complement strand
CGATTGGAGGGCGACGACCGACGACTCCATCCGCTTGAGCAGGATGGTCTTCATGATTCCGACGAAGTTCGCGTTCCGCTGGCGGACCCGCTCCTCGCTATCCTCGGCGCCTGTCGCGACCCCGTACGATTCGAGCTGGTAGACCGCGAAGTTGAGGTTCTGCACGACGTCCAGCACCTCGTGATAGATGGCGCCATACAGGTTCTGGAGGCTGTACGTCACGGCCTTCGGAAACTCATGGCGTGGGAACCGCAGTGGCTGGCCCCCGACTTCGACCGCCTCGCCCGCCGCCTCGCGCGCACGGATGTCATGGCGGGTGCGGCGGACGAGGCTGAGCATCATCGCGTCGAGGAGCCCCGGCCCGCCCTCACCCTGCTCGACGGCTCGAAACGTCGACCGGAGGTCCGTGATCGGCCCACGGCCGGCGTACCAGCCATCGTTGCCTCGCGTGATGAGCGACAGCTGGTTGTAGAGATCCCAGATCGTGTTGTTGATCGGCGTGGCGGTGAGCAGGAGCACACGCTTGTCGGGCTTCCCGCCAGTGAGGATGTCCATCAGGGCGCGGTAACGCTTCGTGAGCGTGTTCCTGAAGTTGTGCGACTCGTCCACGACGACGATGTCGAAGTTCCGCTGGTAGTGGCGCAGTCGGTTCTCGTTGCGCGCCCGGGCGAGCGGGTCTTGCTCGTCGAGGTCGACCAGTTGCGGCAGCGACTCCATCGTGACGGTCTCGCCGGCGATCCCCCACTCGAACAGCTTCTCCGCGCTCCAGTTCGCCTCCAGCTGCGCCGGACACACGAAGAGCGCGCGGAGCCGTCCTTCGCGCCGCTTCGCCAGTTCGTTCACGGCTGCTAGCGCCTCGTAGGTCTTCCCGAGGCCGACCGAGTCGCAGAGCATCGCGCCCCAGTGGCGTTCGAGCAGAGGGACGACGCGCTGGACGGCCTCTTGCTGAAAAAGCGCGAGCCGCCCAACGTTCTCATCGGACAGCCCCTCTTCCAGGAACCGCCCGTATGCGGCGTGGAGGGACTTGAGGAACACTTGCCACGGCGTGTAGCGGCGGCCGAAGAGGACGCACTCCTCCAGCTTGTCGATGAACTCCTGCCGGCAGTCCTGCCCCTGCTCCCACTTCTGGTCAAACCACGCATGTACCTGTGCGGCGAACGTGCTGTCGCGCGAGACAACGTTCAGTTCGACGTTTTGATCAAGGCCGCTGCGTGTGAGATTGCTCGATCCGACCGAGGCGAACGCCTCCGACTCGCCCTCGAAGAGGTAGGCCTTCGCGTGGAGCCGCGCCCGCGGTGACCGGTGGTCAAGGACCTCTCCGTGCTCGACCTTGCCGGCGTCCGGCCCGAGGAAACGACGCACCTCGACCCCCTCGCGACGAAGGAAGTCCGCGAGCGCAACGACGCGCTCCCATGCGCTGAGGTCGAAGGCACTCTTCTCGGGCGACTCGCCCTGCTGCAGCAGTTGCCGTCGCTCCTCGTGCGTGAGGAGGAGCCACGGGTAGCCGCCTTCGAGGAACGTGTACCAATCGATTGACTCCGAAGGACCATTGAGCACCTCCGGCTCACCAGGTTGAGCGAGGACGTCACCCGGGCCACGACGGTTGAGGAACGGGCGCTCTCCAAGGAGCAGGCGCACGGACTTTGCCGGCTGCAAACCGTTCTTTAGCGAGAGGAAGCCGTCTGGCGTGAGATAGGCGGTCGCGATCGCGACCGCCTCAGGAGTGACCCCTCCAAGCGCGCGCTGGAACTGTTCGCCGATTGTGCCGGTGACAGCGTCGTTGGCGATCAGGCGAGGAGCGTCAGTCATCCGATTCCTCCTCACTGATCGTTGTTGACCCTCCGTAGGCAGAGCGCTGG
>SCVR01000209.1 GCA_004296805.1 Dehalococcoidia bacterium | reverse complement strand
GGATACGAGGGCCACGCCTCCCGCGAACACCGTCGTGGCAATCGCTGCTGCGGGATCGCCCAACCATGCGTAGCCGACCACGAAGCCGAACAGCAGGAACAGCACAGCGGCCGACAGCAGAAGCAACACCGACTTCCGTCGGTTCGCCGCTGCCTGCGCGTAGAAAGTCGTCGATGCCATCCGCACCCTCGATATCAGACTCTTCTGACCAACCCAGAGTGCTAGCGGAGGCGGACTTCGGGCACCTGATCGGCCTCGGCCGGCGCGTCGAAGAAGTCGCGACGAGAGAAGCCGAACATTCCGGCCAGGATCATCGCCGGGAACGTCCCGATGCCCTCGTTGTAGTCGCGAACTGTCGCGTTGAAGTGCTGGCGGGAGAACGCGATCTGGTTCTCGGTCGTCGTCAGTTCCTCCTGCAGCTTCATGACGTTCTCATTCGCCTTCAACTGCGGGTAGTTCTCCATCACCGAGAACAGCGAGCGGAGGGTGCCGGTCAGGGCGTTTTCTGCCTGCGCTTGCGCGGCAGTCCCCTGGGCGCCTGCCGCGACCGCGCTGGCGCGGGCGTTCGTGACGCGAGTGAGCGTGTCCTGCTCGTGCTCCATGTAGCCCTTCACGGAGTTCACGAGGTTGGGGATGAGGTCCCAGCGACGCTTCAGTTGCACTTCGATCTGCGCCCATGCCTCGTCGACACGCAGGCGCTTCCGCACCAGCCCGTTGTAGATCGAGACAACGATGGCCAGGACGAGTACAACGACGACCACACCAATGATCAGCGGCAGCATGGCGAAACGACCTTCCGGTCACCCCGCTCGGGTGACACCCTCAGGATACGCCGTTGGTACGGACCCTTGGTCAGCGGGGGAAGCGGCGCTGCTCGTCCACGAACCCTTGTTCGGCGACAGCAGCCGTGGGACCTGCGATCCGTCGGAATGCCTCGACCATGGCGAGCGCCTCGGGTGTGAGTCGCGAACTGCCCCCCGTGCTGCCTCCAGAACCCGACTCGACCAGCGGGATCGCCGCCGCGGCTTCCATCTCTCGGAGCTTCTTCCAGGCGGTGCGGACGGGAAGGTGAAGAGCCTCGGCAGCAGCTGTCACGGAACCGTGCTCCGCGATCGCTTCGAGCAACCTGGCGCGGTACTCCGAGATGACGACCTCGTCGCCGCGTTCGATCCACACCTTCACGCGGAGACGGAGTAGGTCAGGCTGCTCTGCGGTGGGCATGTGCCAGCTCCTGCCGCCCCATGGTACCGTCCTGCACCACTGTGCAACACGATCTGACCGGCGGACTGTACCTGGGAGGATGTCATGTTCGGTACATCTCGGGCACAGATCACGGTCGTCCTCGGGCTAGTCTTCACCGCGTTCGGGATGAGCGCATGCGGCGGAGACACCAAGCCTCCACCGACCGCGGCCGCATCGCCGACAGCTCCGAAGCCGGCGCGGCCCGACATGATTCTTGCCACCACGACCAGCACGCAGGATAGCGGCCTGCTGGATGTCCTCGTTCCGGCTTTCCAGAGGGCGACTGGGTACCAGGTGAAGGTGATCGCCGTCGGTTCAGGTGCCGCGATGCAGATGGGCGAACGCGGGGACGCCGACGTGTTGTTGGTGCACTCCCCGGCAGTCGAGGAGAAGTTCGTTGCGGATGGCTTCGGCGTGGAACGCACCCTCGTCATGCACAATGACTTCGTCGTGATTGGTCCGGTTGCCGACCCTGCCGGGATCAAGGGTTCGAAGGGCGCCTCCGAGGTCATGAAGAAGATTGCTGACAAAAGGGCGACATTTATCAGTCGCGGCGATAGCTCCGGCACAGACATCCTGGAGAAGGGCCTCTGGAAGGCTGCGAGTGTCGCAGCGCCCAAAGGCCAGTCCTGGTACTTCGAGACGGGGCAGGGGATGGGTGCGACGCTCACCGTGGCGCGCGAGAAGCAGGGATACACCGTGACTGACCGCGCGACGTTCCTCGCGTTCACTGGGAAGTTGGACCTGCCCATCCTGCTGGAGGGTGACCCCGCCCTGCTGAACGTCTACCACGTCATGGTCCCGAACCCGGCGAGGCTACCGAAGACCAACACTGACGGCGGGCGTGCGTTCAAAAACTTCCTGGTCGCGGCAGACACTCAGAAGTTGATCGGTGAGTTCGGCAAGGACAAGTACGGACAGGCGCTGTTCTTCCCGGATGCCGGCAAGCCTGAACCGACTGAGCGCTAGTGGATCTGATCTTCGACGCCCTTCGGGAGGCCGTGCGCCTCCTCCGCACAGGCGATGGAGATGTCTACTCGATCACGGCCCGGACCGCACTGATCACCGGCGCCTCCACACTGGTAGCGTCCCTGATCGGACTGCCGATCGGGCTCGGAATCGCACTCGGGCGGTTCCCGGGTCAGCGGGTCCTCCTCGCCATTGCGAACGCAGGCACAGGCTTGCCGCCGGTCGTCGCGGGGTTGTTCGTCGCGATCCTCCTGTGGCGGTCGGGGCCCCTCGGATCGCTCGGCCTGATCTACACGCCCTGGGCGATGATCATTGCCCAGGCGCTCATCGCGACACCTCTCGTCGTCTCGTTCGCCGCCGCCGGCGTGATGTCACTCCCTCCGTCGCTGCACCTCCAGGTCCGGGCCATGGGTGCGGGTACCGGCCAGTACGTGTGGCTCATGGCTCGCGAGGCGCGACTCGCTCTGCTCGTGGCGGTGATGGCCGGCTTTGGTGGCGTGGTCTCCGAGGTGGGAGCAGCCACGATGGTGGGGGGGAACCTGTCCGGCAGCACCCGTGTCCTGACGACTGCGGCGGTCCTGGAGGTGAATCGAGGCAACTTCGGTACAGCGCTCGCCCTGGGGCTCATCTTGCTCGTGCTCGTCGTGCTCGTGAGCGCCGTCCTCACGTCGGTGCAGGCGAGGGTGAGACGTCGATGACAGCCGGACCGGCTCTTGAACTTCGCGATGTGCGAGTTCGGCGTGCGGGGCGCGACGTCCTCGATGTGCCGGCGCTGTACCTGGCCGATGGCGAAACGCTGGCCGTGCTCGGCCCGAATGGCGCGGGGAAGAGCACGTTATTGCTCGCGGCCGCGCTACTTCTGCCAGCGGCCGGGTCGATCGTCGTCCTTGGTGAGGCGGCACATCGAGGCAACCAGGTGCGGCTCCGCCGGCGCACGGCGACCGTGTTTCAGGATCCCGCGCTCCTCGACATGACCGTGCTGCGGAACATTGAAGTGGCGCTGGCGCTGCATGGGGTGTCACGGCCGGACCGCCGGGCCCGGGCTCACGAGTGGCTCAGCCGCCTCGGCGTGGCACACCTCGCCGATCAGCGGGGGCATGCCGTTTCCGGGGGTGAGGCGCAGCGTGTGAGCCTGGCACGGGCATTCGCTGTCCGTCCTCGGCTCTTGTTTCTCGATGAGCCGTTCTCGGGAGTCGACCACGCGACGCGGGCGGCCCTCACCGGGGAACTCCGTGCTTTGCTGGCTGCGGAAGGGACCGCGGCGCTCATCGTCACGCACGACCACTCGGAGGCGCTGCTCCTCGCTGACCGAGTCGTCCTGTTGCACGCAGGACGACCGCTCCAGGTCGGTGCGTCCATGGACGTGCTGGCGAGGCCGGAGACCGAGGCGGCCGCGAGGTTTCTCGGTTTCTCGGTGCTCGGACTGGGTGCGTGCGTCCTGCTGGGCATCCGGTTGGATGGAGTCACCGAGCGCGCGGCGGTGCCGCCCGACGCAGCACGGCTCGATGTTGCAGGGGCGGTTGGGGTGGTAGAGCGGGTTGAGGCCGGCTCCGGTGCCGGGCGTCTACTCGTCCAGTTGGCGTCTGGCGACTCGCTTGCGATCGCCCTCAGCGTCGAGGCCTTGCGTGCGCCAGCGCTCGTGGTCGGCAGCCAAGTCCACGTCGCGGTGGATCCGTCGCGTGTTGTCCCGATCGGGCGCTGACGAGCCCACACGCATATCCTCGGCTCCGGAGGGCGCCATGGCCGACGGACTGACCGACGAGACACGCGACGATGACGACGAGCCGCTGCGGAAAGCGGGCCCCGTCGAACAGCCCGTGGGCAAATGGACGGGACTGTTTCCGAAGAAGCACCCTCTCGTCCTGCTGAATACCGGTGACGGCAAGGGCAAGACGACCGCCGCCCTCGGAGTCACCATGCGCGCATGGGGGCGTGGATGGAAGATCTGCTGGCTGCAGTTCATCAAGAAGAAGGACTCGCACTACGGCGAGACGTATGCCGCACAACGCATGGGCATCGAGATGATCGCCCTCGGCGACGGCTTCACCTGGCTCTCCGAGAACATCGAGCATGACATCAAGATGGCGACCGAGGCGTGGGCGCTCGCGCGCGAGAAGATCATGTCCGGGGAGTTCGACCTCGTTGTCCTCGACGAGATTACCTACCCCATCACATACGAGTGGCTGGATGTGCATCAGGTGATCGAGACGCTTCGCGACCGCCCGAAGGATGTCGACATCATCATCACCGGGCGCGCGGCACACCCGCTGCTGCAAGAGTTCGCGGACACGGTCACTGAGATGACCGAGGTGAAGCACGCGTTCCAGTCCGGCATCAAGGCGCAGCCCGGGATCGATTACTAGCGTGTCGGCGGCGCCACGGCGCCCGGGCACCGCGCTTGAGGTGTTCCGCGTCGCACTGCGTCTGGGGCTCACCTCGTTCGGTGGGCCGGTGGCGCATCTCGGTTACTTCCGTCACGAGTACGTCGACCGCCGAGGTTGGCTGACGGATGCCGAGTACGCCGACACCGTTGCCCTGTGTCAGGCGCTCCCCGGCCCCGCCAGTTCGCAGGTCGGCATTGCGATTGGCACCGCCCGTGCCGGCTACCCGGGGGGGATCGCAGCCTGGCTTGGTTTCACGCTGCCGTCTGCGATCGCGCTCGCAGGGTTTGCGTTGCTTCTGGGCCAGCGTGACGTCACCGGTCCCGGTTGGGTGCACGGGCTGCTCATCGCGGCGGTCGCAGTGGTCGCTCAGGCTGTCTGGGGGATGTCCCGTACCCTCACGCCCGATGCCGAGCGGGCAGGCATTGCCGTCGTCGCAGCCGTCGCGATGGTGGCCTTGTCCGGTGCGGCGATGCAGGTTGTGACTCTGCTGCTCGCCGGCGTGTACGGCTGGCTCCGCTGGCGTCACCTCGAGGTGAGCGCGCCGCGAGTCGCGCCGGTCGAGATCCGCTACCGACGCTTGGCACCGCTCTGGCTCGGCCTGCTCGTTGGGCTGATTGTGGTGTTGAGTGTGGGTCGTGCCTTGTCACATGAGGGCAGTCTGCTATCGCTCGCCGAGGTCAGCGCGCGGGCCGGCTCGCTCGTCTTCGGCGGAGGCCACGTCGTTCTGCCCTTGCTGGAGCGCGGCTACGTCCCGCAGTGGCTCACCACGGATGAATTCCTGGCCGGATACGGTGCCGCGCAGGCCGTCCCGGGCCCGCTGTTCACTTTCTCGGCGTACCTGGGTGCGAAGGCAGCGGGAGTGGGTGGGTCTGTGATCGCGCTTGTCGCGATCTTTCTCCCTTCACTGTTGCTGGTATGGGGCCTGAGTCCGTACTGGGACAGTCTTCGGGCTCAACCCTCGGTGAGGGCAGGGCTCCGTGGAGTGAACGCGGGTGTCGTGGGCATCCTGGCTGCGGCTCTCTACTCGCCGGTGATCACCAGCGCGATCCAAAGCCCCTGGGACGCCCTGTTGGCGATTGGGTGTGCCGCGCTGCTGATCGTCTGGCACCGTCCGCCATGGCTGGTGGTGCTGGTGGCGGCCTCCGGAGGCGCCGTGTTGGCGATCTGAGGCCGAAGATTGGCTGCGGATGTCCGGGTTCCGCGGTCTATCCCTGCCCAATTCGCGCCAATCTCATCAGAACGCGCGAGATTTGCGCGGTGCTGCGGTTGATTGCAGCGCAGGAAGTCGGAAGGATCGGGAATCGAACGCGGCCTGAAGGGAACTACTGATGCGCATCTCACATCGCCGAGCGACGGCGTACCTCGGTACGGGTGTAGCCGGGCTGGCATTGCTCCTGACGGGCTGCGGCAGCGATAAGAAGGCTGAGACGCCTGCTCCTTTGCCGGTGCAGAACGCGAGCACCGCCACTGCGACCGCCACCGCCACTCCCGCAGGGGTCACCGTGACCGACCTGCTGGGACGCAAAGTCACCGTCTCGAAGACCCCGACGAAGATCGTGACCACCAGCCCGTCCGCGCTCGAGATGCTCTACGCCGCCGGCGGCACCGCGATCGCGCGCTCCGGTACGGCGACCGTGCCCGGTGTCGACACCAGCAAGATGACTGACATTGGCAACGCGTACCAGCCGAACTTCGAGGCGATGCTGAAGCTCCAGCCAGACCTCGTGGTTGCGGACGCGTCAGCCCAGGCGCAGCTGCTGAAGGACTTCGAGACTCAGTTGAAGGGTGTGCCGATCGTCTTCGTCGGTGCCGTGAAGTACGCCGACGTGTCCACGTCGATCCGGCTCCTTGGCTCCATCACGAACACCACCGACAAAGCGAAGACATCGGCCGACGCCATCGATGCCACTGCGAAGCAGGTCGGGGATGCCGTGAAGGGCAAGACGCCGACGAAGACCCTCGTCCTCGTCGCAGGGCGAGATGGCCAGTTGTCCGCCGCACTGAATGATTCGTTCATCGGCGACATGATCAAGATCGCGGGCGCGCAGAACATTGCGGCCGAGTTGAAGCAGTCAGGCCAAGTACCGGGATACGCGACGATCTCCATGGAGACTGCATTCAAGGAGAACCCGGACGTGCTGCTCGTAATCGTGCCGGGAAACGTCCCCGGTCCTTCGATCAGCGCCTCGGTCGCGAAGTCCTTCCCGGCGATGAACGCCGTGAAGAACAAGCGTGTCCACGAGATCAGCCTCGAGGTGTTCCTCCAGTCTCCGGGACCGCGAGCAGCAGACGGCCTGAAGCAACTCGTCGGCTTC
>SCVR01000208.1 GCA_004296805.1 Dehalococcoidia bacterium | reverse complement strand
CGATCCTGCTGAGGAGGCGTCAACCATGAAGAAGCCAGTCACGCGAGCCGCTGGCTACGTCCGCGTCTCGACTGAGGAACAGGTGGATGGCCATTCGCTGGACGCCCAGCGTCGCGAGATCCAGCGGTACTGCGAGCGGTCTGGACTCACCCTCACACAGATGTACGCCGACGAAGGTGTGAGCGCGCACACCGATCAGATCGAGCGTCGCCCGCAGTTGAGCGCGCTCCTGCGCGACGCTGGCCAGCAAGCCTTCGACGTAGTCATCGTCCACACCATCGACCGCTGGGCGCGGAACATGCGAGTTCAGAGTGAGGCGCTCCAACGCCTCGGCAAGGCAGATGTCGGCTTCGTGAGCGTGTCCGAGAACATGGACTACACCACACCTTCCGGTCGCCTGACGTTGACGATGATGGGCGGCGTCTCAGAGTTCTTTTCCGACCAGTTGGGGCTGCACGTCCTGAAGGCACAGCGCCAGCGCGCCGAGATCGGCCTGCCGGTCGGCCCTATCCCGTTCGGCTACGTCTCGGCCGACGCAAGGGCCACTCCGACGATCGAGCCGCGCGAGGGCGAGGCAGTCCGCAGGGTGTTCAAGTCACGGGCCGCAGGACAGTCGAACGGGGCGATTGCCGCCTCGCTCAACCGAGAGGGCTTCCGCACCCGCAAGGGCCACCTGTTCACTCCATTCGCGGTGAAAGACATGCTCCGGTGCCGGTTCTACCTCGGCCGGATCGTGTTCCGAGGTGAGGAGTTCCCTGCCCAGCACGAAGCCCTTATCGACGGGGCACTGTTCGACCGAGTCCAAGCCCGTCGCAACCGCCGTGGCGCTAGCCGTCATGCCGAGGGACGCGCGCGGGGCGTCCTGAGTGGCCTGATCCGGTGCGCGAGGTGCCAGAGCACCCTCCACGCGGAACGCGGCCACCTCGGGCGCCCCATGTACCGCGAGCGTCACGGCGTGGAGTGCGAGACGAACCACCGATCCTTCATGGCCGACCGCGTGGATGCGCAGATCGCGGAAATCTTCGGCTCGCTGGAATTGCCCGAGGACTGGCGCAAGCGGATCGCTGTCCGTGCCACCCAGGAAGGCGGAGCGAGCGTGGCCGACCTCCGAGCGAAGAAGCAGCGGCTTGCGCGAGCGTACGCCGACGGCGGCTTCACCCTCGCCGATTACGAGGCTCGGATGGCCGCGCTCGACGCCGAGATCAGGCTGACGGAGGTCGATGTGCCGGTTGAGGCCGCCGAGGTCGTCGCGCTCTTAAGCGACCTACCAGGACTCTGGCATGAGGCGACGGCGGACGAGCGACGTCAGTTGGTGGCCCCGCTCGTCGAGCGTGTCTACGTGGACGTTGTTTCAAAGCGCCTCTGCGGCATCGTCCCGGTGCCAGCACTCCGGGCGCTCCTGGAGGCGGGCATGAAGAGGACCGCTGGTTCGTCAGCGGCCCTCATCGCACCGTCAGACTCCCCGGTGCGGGGGATCTTGGAGTTGGTGGAGACGGGGGAGAATCGAACTCCCCGTCCAGAGCGGGCCTGATACGGACATCTACGGGCGTAGCCACCAGGAGTCTGATCTCACCGGACCCCTCCTATGGCGGCAGGTAGTTCCGGCCAGTCTCAGTAGTCTTAGGCGGAGCGTCCTGAGACGCAGCAGTCCGCAGCACCCCGGCATTGCGTCGCGGTTCAACCACCCGTCGGGGCGAGGTGGCTGGCCACGTCACGGCTTAGTTAGGCCGCGAGGGCGAGTTGTCGGTCGCCAGTTACTTTTTGCCGTCTGATTAGCGAGGGTGACGGCGCCTCGGCCCGCAATCCGTACCTGACTTCGCCTGTCGAGTCCTGTCGTCCCCAAGAGGCAGGTTGGTACGTCCTGCTTGGTAAGTATAACGCCGTACCCCGAACAGATGTTCCCGGGGGGTCACTCCGTGCGGCGGCGACGGGCGCGGCGCGGCGACCAGGCCATCCCCATGTACCCCTCTCCCGCGCGCAACTCGTCCAGCATCTGCGCGATCCGGCTAATCCGGGTCGTAGGTCGCACGGCGCGCTCAATCCAACCGACGTAGTCATTGCGCTGGTAGGGCGGTCGTGCGTCGTATGCGGCCCGCAGGTCGTGAAGTTCGAGGACCGCACGGACCTCCTCGGGCATCGGGTGGCGCGCGCGGCGCCGGGGGCGAGAAGGTTCTGACCAGCGTCCGGGCTCTGGGGAGGTCACTGCTGGCTCAACGCTGTGCGTGGCGGACCGCCCGCTGCATCGTCCGGTCCGCCTCCCGCTCACGGATGGTCTCGCGCTTGTCGTACGAGCGCTTGCCCTGGGCGAGGGCGATTTCAACCTTGATCACGCCATGGCTGAGGAACATCCGCAGCGGGATGATGGTGCTCCGGGGCTGGATCTCCATCTCGTGGCGCAGGCGCTCCAACTCGCGGCGGTGGAGCAGCAACTTCCGAGTGCGCATCGGTTCGTGGTTCTCGCGCGCCGGGCCGTACGGGGCGATGTGGACATTGAAGAGGAAGAGCTCCGGGCCGCGGAACCGCGCGTACCCTTCGCCGATCGTGGCGTGGCCTGCGCGGATCGACTTCACCTCGGAACCGAGGAGGGCGATGCCCGCGTCATACGACTGCAGGATCTCGTAGTCGAAGCGGCCACGACGGTTCTGCGCGACGGTGGTGCCGGTGTCGCGGGTGGCTGGCTTCGCCTTGGCCGCCTTCGCAGCCCGAAGGACGATCACTCCCTGCTTCGGCACGGTCGGTCCCTGCTCCGCTACCGACGCGGCGTCGCGCTGGCGGTCGGCGTCGCCGTGGCCACAGGCTTCGAGGGCGGGGGCAGCGGCCTGCCCCGCAGCATGTCGATCGCGCGCTGGGCGGGGATGTCCTTCCGTGCCTCAAGTTCCTCCAGGGTCATCTGGACTTCGTAGTCGGGGGTGATCCCCTTGCCTTCGATCTGGTTGTGCTTCGGCGTCAGCCAGCGGCCGATCGAGACGTAGACGGCGCCGCCGTTGGAGAGGTCGCGGGCGTGGTTCACCGTGCCCTTGCCGAACGAGCGCGTCCCGATCACCTTCGCGCGGCCGTTCTCCTGCAACGCGCCGGCGAGGAGCTCCGCGCCAGACGCCGAGAACTCGTCCTGCAGGATCACGATCGGGAGGTTGGTGAGCGCGCCGCTGCGTGCGACGGCGCCCGTCTCTCGACCGGAGCGGTCCTGCTGGTAGAAGATCTGGCCGCCGTCCAGGAACATGTCCGCGATCTGGATCGTCTCCTGCAGCAGCCCGCCGGGGTTACTGCGCACGTCGAGGATGATCCCCTTCGCCCCGGAGGCGTTGATGTCCTTCAGCGTCTTCTCGACCTCCTGGGGAGTGCTCCGGGAGAACGACCGGATACGCACGTAGGCGATGTCCTTCACCTCGTCGCCAGCGGCATCTCGCAATACGCCTCCGAAGAGCGGCAGACGGCTCACACTCTCGACGGCGATCTTGTCGCGCGAGATGGTGAAGGTCTCAATCTTCCCGTCCTTGTGCTTCACCTTGATGGTGACCTTGCTGCCGATCGGGCCTCGGATCTTGGTCACGGCGAGCTGGACGCTCCAGCCCTCGGCTGACTGGCCGTCAACTTCGAGGACCTGATCACCTGCCTTGATCCCCGCCTTCTCGGCCGGAGTGTTCGGGAGGGGCGTGGAGATGACGACGAAGTCACCCTCCTTGCTCACAGTCGCGCCAATGCCCTCGAAGGCGCCCTCGAAGTCGTCACGCGAGAGGGCGTACGAGTCGGGGTCGATGTAGGCGGAGTGGGGGTCCAGAGCGTCAAAGATGCCCTTGATGGCGGCGTCCCGGAGCGCCTCCGGCGTCGCCTTGTCGGGGTCGACATAATCCTCGGCAATGATCTTGGCCATCTCCGCGAGCAAGGCGTAGTTGGTCGGGTCGTCTTTGGCCTTGCTGGCGGTGGTCACCCCGGTCGAGACGGCGGCAGCCTCTTGATCGCCCTCGGTAAGGACGCGTACGAGGAACCCGGAAGTGACGAGAAGCCCCGCAACGAGGACGGCAATTGCGCCCACCAGGACGTTGCGGAGGAGATTGGATTTCACGTCGCGACCCTTCGGCCGGCGGCTGCCGGACCTCGCTGTTCGACCGCGGTGGGGCGGTGACGGTACGCGATCGAGTCTATCGCCCGCGCGCGAGACTCGCCCGAGCCAAACTCCGCACACATGAGACATAACACCAATCGGGGTTGCCGCGGACAGACGGGCGCTGGTACGGTTCCCGGGTTGCTTCGGACGGGGGGGTGCTTCGGCACCGCGTCCGGGGCGGGGGAAGCGAGCCCAGCATGACCTTGATGATCGCCGCTCTCGCGGTGCTGGCAGTGCTCGGCGTGTGCGCGAGCACCGTCTACCTCGCTGACGATCTCACTCGTTGCCGTCGCCGTCGCGTCCAGGGCTCACCAGCGGACCTAGGCCTTCGCTACGAAGAAGCACAGTTCCTCACAGCCGACCGCCTGACACTGCGTGGCTGGTTCCTTGAGTCCCCCGGCGCCCGTGCCGTCGTCGTCCTCGTCCACGACCTCGAGGCGACTCGCACGGACGTCGACCGCCGTCTCCTCGACCTCGCCCGCGACTACGTCCGCCGCGGCTACTCCGTCTTCACCTTCGACCTCAGAGGGCACGGGGAGTCGGGCGGCACACGGGACACGCTCGGCCGGGACGAGAAGCTCGATGTAGCCGCCGCAGTCGCCTGCGTCCGCCGCCGGATGCCAGGTGTGCCAGTCATCCTGCACGGCTTCGGCTTTGGCGCCGCCGTGGCGCTGGCCGCAGCCGCTAACCGCACCGAGGTCACCGCTGTCGTCGCAGACTCCGCCTTCCCGACGATGCGCGAATACCTCCACCGCCGCTGGCGCTGGCTGCCGTCTCCCGCCCTCACCGTGGTCGGCCGTGTCGCCCGCCGCCTCTACGGCGCCGACATCGATGCCCTCCAGCCGGTGACGATCGTGAACCGCGTTGGCGTGCCGGTCCTGTACGTGCACAACCAAGGCGACCCGATGCTGCCGCCATCCTGCACGCTCAACCTCGCCGCGGCGTCGCTGGATGCGCGGGACAAGGTCTGGATCGCTGCCGGCAAGGGCCACGCGACCGGGTACCGCGAGGCGCCGGACGCCTACGTGCGCCGTGTCGTGGAGTTCTACGACCAGGTGATCCCGGCGCGCGTGCTGGCCGCTCGCGCCGTCTAGCCGGTGCCCGCCCGACGCCGCCTATCAGTTCCACCCATGCTCGACGCGATCACTGACATCGCAGGCATCCGCGTGGGCCACTGGACTGACCGTCGTGCCGCCACGGGATGCACCGCCATCCTCTGTCCGACCGGCACCGTCGGTGGGGTCGATGTCCGGGGAGCGGCTCCCGGGACTCGCGAGACCGACCTGCTTCGCCCGGAGAACTCCGTGCAGCAGGTGCATGGCGTGCTGCTCACCGGTGGCTCAGCATTCGGACTTGAAGCAGCGAGCGGCGTCGGGCGATTCCTGCACGAGCACGGCATCGGCCTCGAGTTCGGCGGGCACGTGATCCCGATCGTCCCGGCCGCCGTGATCTTCGACCTTCCACTCGGAAAGCCGTCGTGGCCAGATGTGACGGCGGGGTACCGCGCCGCAGCCGCCGCACGAGGTGGCCGCGTCATCGAGGGCACCGTCGGCGCCGGCACGGGGGCGACGATCGCCAAGGGCGGCGGGCGCGAGCGGTTGCTCAAAGGGGGCGTCGGCACTGCCTCCGAACGCCTCGACACTGGCGTCATCGTCGGCGCCCTCGTCGTGGTGAACGCTGCTGGATCGATCCGTGACGGTCGAGGTCGGTGGGTAGCCGCCCCTCGTGGCGACCGCCCCGGCACCTTCCTCGATCCCGCGCGTCTCCTGCGCACCGGACGGCGCTACCCGCCGCCCGAGGAGACACCGGAGGAGGACCTGAACAAGCCCGGCGGCAACACGACCATCGCGGTGATCGCGACGAACGCGCGGCTCACGAAGGCACAGGGGAACCGCCTCGCGACCGTCGCCCACGACGGGTTCGCCCACGCGATCTGGCCGGTGCACACCCACGCGGACGGCGACGCGACCTTCGCCCTCGCCACCGGCGAGGTCGAAGGCCCGCCCGACGGCATCACCGCCCTCGAAGCGATGGCAGCCCTCGCGATGTCGCGCGCGATCCTGAAGGCCACCGCCGCCGCGACCGGCCTTGCTGGCGTGCCGTCAGCAGCAGAGTGGCGCGCTACCGCCGGATGACCGGCACGCTGCCCGAGTAGACCTCCAGAGCACCGAGCGCGAACGTCGTGTCGCCGACGCCGCCGCCGATCCGCAGGTAGCGCGCCTGCCGGATGAAGTCCGCGGGCGTCTCGCGCGTGCGGAGCCCCGGCGCCCCGACCGCGGCGAATACCTGCCGGTCACCGAACTGCTTGCCGTCTGCGGAAAACTCCACCACGTACTCGTCGTTGTTGTCGCCTTGCAGGGTCAGGCGCGTGATTGCCACTGTCTGACTGAGATCGACGATGAGGCGACTCGCCGGGTTGTTCCAGGCGAAGGCGAGGTTCGCGTCCAGGAACGCCGTACCGTCGGGCGGAATCGGGTCCACGAGCAATGCACTGAACTTCCCGGAGCGCGGCGTGAAGCTGGCACGCACCTTCACATTGCCCCGCATGGCGACCACGTTTTCGACGGGGCGCACGGCGTTTGATGGCTCAGACGTGGGACCCTCGCCGACTTCGTTCACCGCCGTCACGGTGAAGCGGTACTCGGTGCCGTTCTGCAATCCCGCGATCGTGGCCCCACCCGCTGGTGCGCCCACCTCGACGGTGACGTCCGGCGGGATGCTCCGCACGATGTACTTGGTGATCTTCTGGCCGCCATCAGCCGGGGCCTTCCAGGTGATGGTCGCCTCACCGTCGCCGGCCGACGCGGACGGTTCCCGCCATTTCGGCTGGCCGGGCACACGCGCCTGCCGGCCGGCCTCGGTCACGACATCGAGGCGGCCCAATGAGTGGAAGGCATCGCCGGCGACGACCGAGACCTGAAGGTAGCGTGCCGCGGTGGTGAATCCGTCCGGGGTACGCCGCGTCTGCAGCCCGCCCAGCCCTGGGATCGGGGCCGCCACCCACTGCGAGCCAAAGTCCTTGCCGTTCTCCGAGAAACGCACGACATACGTATCGTCGGCATCGGCCTGCAGCGACACCTCCGTCAGGATGTGTCTCTTTCCAAGGTCGACGGTGACGCGGCTGTTTCGGTCGTTCATCCCGACGGCAGCCGTCGGGTCGAACCAGTCGGCGCCGTCGCCCGCACCCTCGGCGGCACCGATCAGGGTCTTGAACGTGCCGAACTGTGGCCGGTAGTTCGCCCGGACGCTCCACTCCCCGTTCTCAGCCAGCACTTCCTGTTCGCCGTGACGTGGATAGCGCGGCAGAAGGAATCGAAGCCCCACTCGTAGACGGGCGGACACCGCCATTGGACCGCTCACCAGCTCCCGGATCCGCTCGTAGCGTTCGTGTGCCTGTCCATCCGCCCACGCGGGATCGAGGGAGTCTTCGATCGCCTTCGCGCGGACGGTCGGATCGAGCTTTCGGACACGCGCCTCCCAGTCGCGCTGGAGGGTGAGGTCCGCGCGGACACGGAAGTAGTCCGTGACGACGGCGCGGTTGATGTGACCGGGGCGCTGGTTCGCCAGCGCTGCCTCTCGCGCCACGTACGCGTCCGACAGGCCGAGGGCGTCGATCACTGTCACCTGATCACCCGAGAGGTCGGAAG